>NZ_DASTTN010000185.1:0-5378 GCF_035760125.1 Flavobacterium sp. | reverse complement strand
GATTTTGAAACAATTGCGTGGTTGGAAAATTTCTTGGCAAACTATGAAAACACAGTAATTGTAGTTTCTCACGACAGACACTTCTTGGATTCAGTTTGTACACATATATCGGATATTGATTTTGGTAAAATAATCCAGTATTCAGGAAACTATACTTTTTGGTATGAATCTAGCCAATTAGCAGCCAAACAACGTGCGCAACAAAACAAAAAAGCTGAAGAAAAGAAACAAGAATTAGAAGAGTTTATCCGTCGTTTTTCTGCGAATGTTGCTAAATCTAAACAAGCTACTTCTCGTAAAAAAATGATTTCTAAATTAAATATTTCAGAGATTAGACCTTCTAGCCGTCGTTATCCAGCGATTATTTTTGATCAAGATCGTGAAGCTGGAGATCAAATTTTGAATGTGCAAAATTTAAGCGCTTCTATTGATGGTGAAACTTTGTTTAAAGGAGTTGATTTGAATATGGCCAAAGGCGATAAAATCGTTCTTTTTTCAAGAGATTCGCGTGCTACCACAGCTTTCTATGAAATTCTGAACGGTAATCAAGAGCCGGATTCTGGTGAGTTTGATTGGGGAGTTACCACAAATCAAGCGTATTTGCCGGTGGAAAATCATTCTTTTTTTGAAAATGATTATACTTTAGTTGATTGGTTACGTCAATGGGCAAAAACGGAGGAAGAACGTGATGAAGTTTTTATTAGAGGTTTCCTTGGGAAAATGATTTTCTCTGGAGAAGAGGCTTTAAAAACAAGTCGTGTTTTATCAGGAGGAGAAAAAGTTCGTTGTATGTTGTCCCGAATGATGATGGAACGTGCTAATATCTTGATGCTTGATGAGCCTACAAATCACTTGGACTTAGAGTCTATTACAGCTTTTAATAATTCATTGAAAAACTTTAAGGGATCGGTTATTTTTACAACTCATGACCATGAATTTGCACAAACAGTTGGTAATCGTGTGGTTGAATTAACACCAAATGGAGTTATTGATCGTTATATGACTTTTGATGAATATTTGGATGATGAAAAAATTCAAGAATTGAGAGCCAAAATGTATTCTTAAGAATAATTAAGTTCAATAAATTATAGACTCCTGCATTTATGTGGGAGTTTTTTTTGCAGATAAATCTTCGAAAGATTCTCTTCTAAGAAGTATATTTGGCATAAGGCAATATGGATTTCTTTTAGGAAAAAAAGAAATAATTTTTCTGGTGTTGCAATTAATAAATCCTAATTCGGAATTTGTATATTTGCTTAACCGAACGTACGGATGTTTTGAAACAGTAAATATCAAATATTGCATTTCAATAATAATGCTAATGATGCCGTAAATCTTTTAAAAACAAATAATTGCTAAATATGAATCAAAAAGTGTTACTCAATTCAAAAGAAGTCAATATTATTTTGAATCGTTTGGCTTGTCAATTAATTGAAAAACATCTTGACTTTTCGGATACAGTTTTGATAGGGATCCAGCCTAGAGGGACATTTTTGGCAGAACGATTAAAGGAATTATTAGAAAAAGAATATCACATACCAAATGTATCTTTGGGATATTTGGATATCACTTTCTTTAGAGATGATTTCCGAAGAACCAATAAGCCTTTGGAAGCCAATAAAACACAAATTGATTTTTTAGTAGAAGAGAAAAAAGTAATCTTCATTGATGATGTATTGTACACAGGACGTAGCATTCGTGCTGCTTTGACAGCTATTCAATCTTTTGGGAGACCTTCTGGAATTGAACTCTTGACATTAATCGATCGTCGTTTTAGTAGAGACTTACCCATTCAGCCAGATTATCGTGGTCGTCAAGTAGATGCAATTAATGGAGAGAAAGTAAAAGTGTGTTGGGCTGAGCAAGATGGGGAAGATGGTGTTTATTTAGTTACCAATTAGATTTGGAAACTCAAGAATAAACGGAATCTCCATATTAATAATTATAAAAATCTGAAAATCTAAACAATAATGAGCGAATTAAGTGTAAATCATTTATTAGGTATTAAATATATTAATGAAAATGATATTAACCTGATTTTTGAAACTGCCGATCATTTTAAAGAAGTAATTAATCGCCCGATAAAGAAAGTTCCTTCGTTGCGGGATATTACAATTGCAAATATTTTTTTTGAAAACAGTACACGAACAAAATTATCATTTGAATTAGCTCAGAAACGTTTATCTGCTGATGTTATTAGTTTTTCGGCAGCACAATCTTCGGTTAAAAAAGGGGAAACATTAATTGATACTGTAAACAATATTCTTTCGATGAAAGTGGATATGGTGGTCATGAGACATTCAAATCCTGGCGCCGCTTATTTTTTATCAAAAAATGTTAAGGCAAGTATTGTAAATGCAGGGGATGGAGCTCACGAACACCCAACACAGGCTTTATTAGACAGTTATTCAATCAGAGAAAAATTAGGTGATGTAACTGGGAAAAAAGTAGTTATTGTCGGTGATATTTTGCATTCAAGAGTAGCACTTTCGAATATATATGCTTTGCAAATGCAAGGTGCAGAAGTTAAAGTTTGCGGGCCGAAAACACTTATTCCAAGATATATTGAATCACTTGGAGTGACAGTTGAGCCTAATTTGCGTAAAGCGCTTGAATGGTGTGATGTAGCGAATATGTTAAGAGTTCAAAATGAAAGGATGGATGTTAATTTTTTTCCATCAACCAGAGAGTATGCTCAGCAATATGGAGTTGATAAAGCTTTATTGGATTCACTCAATAAAGAAATTGTAATTATGCATCCAGGGCCTATAAATCGTGGAGTTGAAATTACAAGTGATGTAGCCGATTCACAACAATCGGTGATTTTAAATCAAGTAGAGAATGGTGTTGCTATTAGAATGGCAGTTATCTATCTTTTAGCATCAAAAATCCAATAAAGAATAACTATGAAAGTTACTGCAAAAGGACATACTATTATAATTAAAGATACTGAAGGAGATATTGTAGAATTTCTAGAAAAAATAAATAGTCAATACAATAGTTTTAAAGACCATAACCTTATTTTAGATATTTCTCACGACAAATCGGTTGATGTAAAATCAATTAAGATTTTTTCTGAATTAGCAAAAAAACATAAAAAAGAAAAAAAATCCTTGGTTTTTGTTGTCCAAGATTTAGACTATAATAAAGTTCCAGTTTCTATTACAGTTGTTCCAACCCAATTGGAAGCTCAAGATTTGATTGAAATGGATGAAATTGAAAGAGATTTAGGTTTTTAAAATTATTTAATCGTTTATTTGTTTAATCGTTTAAAATTTTTAAACAGATATAAATTTGGATTTTTATTTTAGTCCATTTTTTTTAGTTTGTTTAATTTTACAATTAAAAATTCCAGAAATTTATTTTTTAAACGATTAAACAAAAAAAATTGAAACTTACAATATTAGGCTGTTATGCCGCTACTCCTCGTACTTTAACCAATCCCACCTCCCAGGTTTTAGAAATTAAAAATAGACTTTTTTTGATTGACTGTGGTGAAGGCACACAAGTACAATTGCGTAAAAACAAATTGAAATTTTCAAAAATTAATCATGTTTTTATTTCTCATTTGCATGGAGATCATTTTTTTGGATTAATAGGTTTGATTTCCACTTTTGCACTTTTAGGGCGCACTACAGATTTGCATATTTATGGTCCAAAAGGAATAAAAGAGATAATTGATTTGCAATTAAAATTATCAAATTCATGGACTAATTATCAATTGTTTTTTCATGAATTGGAATCAAAGGGAAGTGAGATAATTTATGAAGATGATAAAGTAATCGTGAAAACCATTCCATTAAAACATCGCGTATATACAAATGGTTTTTTATTTCAAGAAAAAATAGGGGAGCGCAGACTCGATTTAAATGCTGTTCACGACTATGAGATCAATACTTGTTATTATCAAAATATCAAGAATGGAAGAGATATTACGCTTGAGGATGGTCGGATTATTGCCAATCACAAATTATCTTTTGATCCAATTCCATCTTTGAGTTATGCTTTTTGCTCAGACACCAAATACAGTGAAGATATAATTCATTTAATAGAAAATGTTACTGTATTGTATCACGAGTCTACATTTTTGCAATCAGAGGAAACATTGGCACAGAAAACTATGCATTCAACAGCCAAAGAAGCAGCCAAAATTGCTTTGAAAGCCAATGTAAAACAATTAATTTTAGGTCATTATTCTACTCGCTACGATAGTATTGATTTGTTTAAAAAAGAAGCAGAAACCATTTTCAAAGAAATACTATTGGCTGATGATGGAAAAAGTTTTGAATTTTAATTTTTTTTTTTTTGATAATTTAAAGTTTGTAAAAAATGAATGATTTAAGCAATTATAGAAAATCATATGAGAAAAGTGAATTATTAGAATCGTCTATTCCAGAAGATCCAATAAACCTTTTTAATAGATGGTTTCATGAAGAGGAGGATTTTGACGGTGAAGGAGAAGTCAATGCGATGACAGTTTCTACGATTGGCTTGGATGGTTTTCCAAAATCACGTATTGTTTTGTTGAAAAAATTTAACGAGGAAGGTTTTGTCTTTTTTACGAATTATAATTCGGAAAAGGGTAGGGCTATAATTAATAATCCCAAAATTTGTCTCTCTTTTTTTTGGGAAAGCATGGAACGACAGGTGATAATAAAAGGGACTGCCCAGAAAACATCCGAAAATATTTCAGATGGTTATTTTGAATCAAGGCCGGATGGTAGTAAATTAGGCGCTATAGTTTCCAATCAAAGTGAAGTTATTCCTTCTCGAAATTATCTTGAAGAGAGTTTAAAGCAATTAGAAAAAGATTTTGAAGGAAAAGAAATTCCTCGTCCAAAGCATTGGGGAGGTTTTTTGGTAACTCCTTTAGAGGTAGAGTTTTGGCAAGGAAGACCCAATCGTTTGCATGATAGAATTCGTTATACTCTTCAGGAAGATTTTTCATGGACGATTTCTCGTCTAGCTCCATAATGTAGGAATTTATGATTTTTTTTTATGATTTTGATGTAGTTCGTCGATTTTTTTTGGTAGTTTAAGGATTAGTAAGTTAATTTGATTAATAATCTAAACCACTAACATTAAAGCAGTTTGCCCCCAATCTACTTTAAATTTAAACTACTATCATTATGTATTCGAAATTATTTCGCACGTCTTTTTTTGTTGTGATTTTGACTTTTATAGTTTCCTGTACAGCTGAGGATACTACTGCATCACAAGAATCTTCTGAAAGCTTGCCAATTGTATTGAACTATGAATATAGTCCAGTAGAATTAGAGACGATGACATTGATTAATAATTATAGAGTAAGCATAGGTTTGAATGCTTTGGAAAAAATTAATCATATTTCATATAAATCTGAGGAGCATGATAATTAT
>NZ_DASTTN010000184.1:0-3068 GCF_035760125.1 Flavobacterium sp. | reverse complement strand
ATTATATCGTTCGTAAGGCGGTAAATTTATCGCATCAAATGCATATTATTGCTTCCAATATTGACCGTGTGTTTCTGTTGGTAACTGTAAATAATCCTCCAACCACATTCAACTTTATTGATCGTTTTTTGGTAACTGCCGAAGCTTATGGAATTGAAGCTATTTTGGTATTCAATAAAATAGATACTTTGGATGAGGTTACACTTGATGAACAGTTGTATATGCAACATGTGTATCAAGAAATAGGATATAAATGTTTGCGGGTTTCGGCTGCGGAAATGAAAGGAGTTGAAGCTTTGCAGGAATTGATGAAGGATAAGGTGAGTATGTTTTCTGGACATTCAGGTGTGGGGAAATCAACTTTAGTGAATGCGATGGAACCTTCTTTACATCTAAAAACCAAAACAATATCTGAAGCAAGCAAACAAGGGCAACATACAACCACTTTTGCGGAGATGTATGATTTGTCTTTTGGAGCCAAAATCATAGACACTCCAGGAATAAAAGGTTTTGGAATGGTTGATATGGATCCTGCAGAAATCAGCGGTTATTTTCCTGAATTCTTTAAATTGAAAGACCAATGTAAGTTCAATAATTGTTTGCATAAAGAAGAACCACATTGTGCCATAAAAGCCGCATTAGAAAGAGATGAAATTGCTTGGTCCCGTTATAACAGTTATCTCAAAATACTGGAAGGCGACGATGAACATTATCGTACGGATGCTTATGATGAAGATCGAAAAGCAAGTGACGAAACCAGGAAATAATTGTTCAGTATTCAGTAATTTAGTATCGAAGCCGTAGATCAAAAATGAAAACAGTTATTCAAAGAGTTTCCTCCGCCTCAGTAACCATCGATTCTAAAATTGTGGCAGATATACAGAAAGGCTTACTTGTTTTGGTAGGTATGGAAGATGCAGATACCCAAGAAGATATCAATTGGCTTTGCCAAAAAATCACCAACCTTCGAATTTTTGGTGATGAAAATGGAGTAATGAATCTTTCCGTAAAAGATATTGATGGCGAGGTAATTGTTGTTTCTCAATTCACACTTCACGCCTCTACCAAAAAAGGAAATCGTCCTTCTTACATAAAAGCCTCAAAACCAGGAATTGCCATCCCGATGTATGAAAATTTTGTGAAACAAATCGAAAAGGAGTTGGGTAAGAAAGTACAAACCGGAATTTTTGGTGCCGACATGAAAGTTTCATTACTAAATGATGGCCCTGTTACTATTCAAATCGACAGTAAGAATAAAGAATAATTTTAGCTTTTTTTTAAACGAAATTTTCTTATATTTCGGAGCTAAAACTTTTTTATGACCTACAAGTTTGTCTCCTCAATTTCAATTGCTTTCTTATTTACTACAACATTTCTTTTTGCTCAAAAAAGCGATTACAGTACTGTCACTCTTTCCGATAGTCTCAAAGAAAATGCAAATGCAGTTGTTCGTTTGAACCAAATTGATATTGTAATTGCGTCTCAACGCAGTATGAATATCAAAAACAAACGAGTAGTAACAGTCTTGAATGAAAATGGTTTAGATGCTATTGAAGCCTATGAAAATTACGACAAATCGAGTTCTATTAAAAATATATTAGCAACGATTTATGATGCTTTTGGAAAGGAAATTAAAAAAATAAAAAGAGGGGATTTCAGGGATGTAAGTGCTGTAAGTGGGAGTACTCTTTTTTCGGAGAGTCGTTATATTTATTTGTATTATACACCGATACAATACCCATTTACAGTCGTTTTTGAAAGTGAAACAGAAACGTCTAACACTGCTTTTATTCCGCAATGGATGCCTTTGAATGATTATGCTATAAGTATAGAAAAAAGCATTCTCAATATAAGTTATCCTTCAAGCCTTGGTTTTAAATATAAAGAATTCAATTTTTCGAATTTTAATATCAAAAAAACTATAGAAACTTCAACTCAGCTTTCTTATATCACGTCAAAAATGTTAGCTCAAAAAGAAGAAACTGTAAGTCCCTCGATTAGTTGTCTTTTTCCAAGAGTAATGATGGGATTGGAATTATTTCATCTTGAAGGGGTGGATGGAACAGCTAAAACGTGGACAGAATTTGGAAAATGGTACAGCGAAAAAATTCTGCAGGGAACTACTGATTTATCAGAAGAAACCAAAGTTAAAATCAAAGCTTTGGTAGGTGCCGAAACCGACCCTATTAAGAAGGCACAAATCATTTATAAATATGTTCAGGAAAAATCAAGATATGTGAATATAAGTATTGGTATTGGAGGTTGGAAACCAATGCAGGCCGGCGATGTTGATCGTTTGGGCTATGGAGATTGTAAGGCATTGAGTAATTATACCAAAGCACTTCTTAGTGCGGTGAATGTACCATCTTACAATGTAATTTTATATGGTAATCCAAGAAAACGTGATATTGAGACCGATTTTGTTTCGATGCAAGGGAATCATATGATTTTGGCTATACCTAATAAGGATAAATACGTTTTTTTAGAATGTACAAGTCAAGTGGATCCTTTTGGCTATCAAGGAACGTTTACAGATGACAGAAATGTTTTGGTTGTAAAACCCGATGGTGGAGAGATTGTAAGAACTAAAATTTATGAAGATACTGGCAATACCCAAGTAAGCAAAGGGACTTATTCTATTGCGGAAAATGGAGATTTATCAGGGAAAGTAGGAATAGTTTCTGAAGGTACCCAATACAATCAAAAATTCAATAATGAGAAGCTTTCTCCAGCAGAAATTGAGAAATTTTATAAGGACTATTGGAGTACCATTAATAATTTAAAAATTAAAAAAATCACTTTCAAAAATGATAGTGATAAAATAAGTTTTACTGAAAATGCAGAAATAAGTGCCGTGAATTATGGGAATGTATCAATCAATAAAATGATGTTTGCCGTAAATGCCTTTAATCCATTAAATCAAAGTGTCAAACGAATTAGAAACCGAAAAAATCCTTTAGAAATTCAAAGAGGCTATGTTGATATCGATGAAATAGAAATCGCTTTGCCCGGTAATTTCTCGATTGAATTTCTTCCAGGAAATGTTGAAATTAATGAAAAATTTGGCG
>NZ_DASTTN010000183.1:0-5260 GCF_035760125.1 Flavobacterium sp. | reverse complement strand
CATCTGTAAAAATTATTTTTTGTTAATGATTTGAGCAATTTTAGTTGCTGATTTTTCAGGCTGAATTAATTGTCCTTCCTGAAGTTTGTCGATACCGCTTAATACAATTTGATCACCCGTTTTTACACCGTCTTTGATGAGATAGTTAGCGCCGCTTTTACCAATAACAGTAATGGGCATTTTGGTAACCTTGTTTTCTTTGCTTACTGTAAAGACAAAAACTTTATCCTGCATTTCTATTGTAGCGGATTGCGGTACCAAAATCGCATCATCATGCTGTAACCCCAAGCGGATTTTCCCCGTATTTCCAGAGCGCAAAGTTTTGTATGGATTTGGAAATGTAGCTCTTACAGTAATAGCTCCGGTGGTTTTATCGAATTGACCATCAATCATGTCTATTTTTCCCGTTTGCGGATAAGCATTATTATCAGCCAATATCAAAGTCACAGGAGGCAGTTTTTTGATTTTGTCGCCAATGCTGTTTCCAGCATATTTTGATTTAAATTGGATGAAATCTGTTTCGCTCAGGGAAAAATAAGCATACACTTCCTGAACATCTGAAAGAGTTGTTAGTGCGTCAATATCTGTTGCAGCAACTAAGCTTCCTTGTTTTTTTGGCAATCTTCCGATGTATCCATTTACAGGAGCCGTAATATTGGTGTAACCTAAATTGATTTTTGCTGATGCTGCTATTGCTTTGGCTTGCTCGATATTGGCGGCAGCAATTTTTTGTGAAGCTTTAGCCGATTTCAACTGATAATCAGAAACTACTTTGTTTTGAACCAGTGGCGTTAGTTTGTCAACTTCAAGCTGTGCGTTGATATATGAGGCTTCGGCGGCATGAAGACTAGCCAAAGCATTGTTTAATTGCTCGCGGTAAGGGCGTTCGTTTATTTTGAATAAAGATTGTCCTTTAGTAACATAAGCACCTTCATCGACCAAAACTCGGTCTAAGTTACCGCTTACCTGCGGACGGATTTCCACATCCACGGTTCCCTGTATAGCTGCAGGATATTCAGCATCAGTAGTAGTGTTTTCAGTAGTTACTGCCATAACGGGCAGGAGGGGAGCGGGCGCAGCAACAGGTGCTTGCGATTTATCTGCACAGCTGATTAAAAATACAGCCATTAAGCTTAAAATGGTAAATTTTCTCATGATTGGAATTAGTTTTAATTTGGTCTTAAATATTGTAGTTGTTTTTGAAATAAACGTTTCAGAATTCATGGTGTTTTTTATTTAAAGGTTAATAATTGCCTGCAGTCATAATTCTGAAATAATCGTTTCAGAATCAATGCTGTAATTTAAAAATTGGTATGCTTAATGTGTATTGTTTTCTGAAATAAACGTTTCAGAAAGTAGGTAAAAAAAAAGGGCTATTTAAATATATTTTTAATCAGGAATTCTGACATTTTTTTGATTTTGATTGGATTTCCATGAAGAATGTACGATTGCTTCCATCCTGTAAAAGAAGTTGCAATGTATTCAGCCATTAATGCCGCATCTTCGGTGTCATCCATTTCACCGTCATCCATAGCTTTTTGAACTATTGTGGCCATAAATTCAATGAAAATATCATTGTTTTTGCTCATTACATTTCGGACTATGGTGTCCTCCGGTGCAATTTCGAAACTCGTTTTCATTCCCAAACAGCCTTTGTCGCAGGATACAATCCAATCTGCCTTATCACTAATAACCTTGATTAATGCTTGCTTGGCCGATGTTTCTTTGGCTACTTTTTCTTTTAATTCACACATGGCAGTATCAAAATAATTGCCAATGCATTTCATGAATAATTGATGCTTGTCGCCAATGGTGTTGTATAAACTGCTTCTGTTGATCTGCATGGCATCCACTAAGTCCTGCATAGAAGTAGCATTATATCCTTTTTCCCAAAAGACATTCATTGCTTTTTCAATTTTTTCGACCTCGTTAAATTCTACACAGCGAGCCATAAGACTTAATTATTATTTTGCAAATGTAAAACTATTTTTGAAACAAGCGTTTCAGAATCGATATTTTTTTCAATTTTTTTCTAAAGAGCCATTTTTGAACCTGCCTTAATTCAAATTAATATTCAGTTTATTGCAGTATTTGGGGAGCTTTTCATGATTTTTAGGAGCAGAAAATCAATTTTCATAAACATCTTCTGTCCCGCTGTCCGCTAAATCTTTTTCTGTCTAAAGGAGCCAGGAAAAGGATATCGCTTCCATCGGGGCTAGGCGAGAAAGTTAGTTTTTCATAAAAAATTTAGCTGATTGTATTGTTGTACTCCGTGCTGACACGAATGTCCAGCTTACGCCTGTACATATTTTTGTATTTAGAAGACTTCGCCTAGCTGGGTTAAAATAACTGCTATCAAAAAAAAAATGATAAAAAGTTTTTATATATGACCAATCGGTCATATATTTGCATCGTAATTCTTCTGAGTATAAAAAGTGAAGAAACAATTATCATGGCAAAAGGCGAAGAAACCAGACAATTCATCATTGAAAAAGCAGCACCGATTTTTAACACAAAAGGGATTGCAGCAACCGCTATGAGTGATATTATGGAAGCTACCAAATTGTCTAAAGGAAGCATGTACGTTCATTTTGAAAATAAAGAAGTCCTTGCCTGCGCTGCTGTGGATTACAATATGAAAGTATTG
This sequence comes from Flavobacterium sp., assembly GCF_035760125.1. GTDB lineage: Bacteria > Bacteroidota > Bacteroidia > Flavobacteriales > Flavobacteriaceae > Flavobacterium. The sequence goes on along the minus strand of NZ_DASTTN010000183.1, from coordinate 2,613 downwards.
GGAGATAAATTGATGGCGAGACTGGCCAAAAGCAAAACAGCCAAAGAGGAGTTGTTCACGTATATTGATTTCTTTAGTAATGCTGTAAATCCACCCCTTACCGGAGGTTGTCCTTTATTGAATTTCGGTACAGAGGCTGATGATACTAATCCTGTTATAAAAGAAAAAATAAATAAGGGTATCAACTTAAATCAAAAGCTATTAGAAGCCAGCATAAACAAAGGAATTGCCAACTCCGAATTCAGAGCGGACTGGAATGCAGTCGATTTTGCCACCGTAATCGTTGCCATGATGGAAGGCGGTCATTTAATCTCAAGAATGTCAGGCAATAATGATAAGATGAAAATAATCACCAGTACCCTAAAATCAATGATAGAGGAAAACAGCCTCTAATTTTTTTTATCAAAAATATGACCGAAGGGTCATTTTTAAAATAGTAGTAACAAAAAACAATTTCAATAGTAACAACATTAATAATTAATAATCAACAATTAGAAACCATGTCAAAAACAATTTTAATTTCAGGAGCATCAAAAGGATTCGGAAGAGCCTGGGCAGAAGCATTTTTAGCAAAAGGATATCAGGTAGCTGCAACAGCAAGAAATATCGACACCTTAGCCGACTTAAAAGCACAATATGGTAATGCCATTTTACCGCTAAAATTAGATGTAAACAAACGTGAAGAATCATTTGAAGTAGTGAAAAAAGTACAAGCGCATTTCGGAAAAATTGATATCCTGATTAACAATGCCGGTTATGCTTTAAACGGTGCTGTTGAAGAAGCCAGCGAAAGCGAAGCAAGAGCACAATTCGAAACCAATTTCTTCGGAACTTTATGGTTAACACAGGCTGTTCTGCCGATTATGAGAAAGCAACAAAGCGGTCACATCATTCAGGTTTCTTCTATTTTAGGGATTGTCGCTTTACCAGTTTTAGGACTATACAATGCTTCTAAATTTGCCGTTGAAGGTCTAACTGAAACGTTGGCTTCAGAAGTAAAACAATTCGGAATAAATGTAACTCTATTAGAACCAAACGGTTATGCTACTGATATCTGGGGTAATGGATTCAACAGCCAAAGCATCGATGCTTATGATGGACTAAAAAAAGCAATTGTAGATGGACATGATCCTGATACTTTCGGAACAATAAGTGCTACAGTTCCGGCTATCATTAAACTGGTTGAAGCTGCAAACCCTCCTCTACGTCTATTTTTAGGAAAAGTGGCCTTACCATTCGCTAAACATACCTACGAACAAAAAATTGCTACCTGGGAAGAATGGGCTGATGTTTCTGCAGCCGCACACAGATAAATTATACTCTGATTTTTTTAAGTTGATTAAACGGGATTGTTTCTTTTTAGAAATGGTCTCGTTTTTTTTTGAAGAGATGTTTCCATTGAACTCTTCGGGGAGCGGATATCAAATTTTACTCTAAATTATTTGTTTTTAAGTATAATCTTAGAGCAGTTTCGTGAACTTGAACAGGTATTTCGAAAGTACTTGGTTTTTTGCGTGGTCTCAGTAAGTAAAACTTATCAATGTTAAGTTTTGTATTGTCATGTTTGTAATAGATTCCTTTTAAACGGAAGGCATAAAACGAATAAAAAGACGTGTCTTTTGCAATTAATAAAGTATTAGAAAGTTCTTCTCCCATACCGATTGTTTGTCCATTATAAAATATACTGATATTTTTGTTAATTGTATAGATATTACCAGAAGGTGAAATTGCAAAAATATCCATTAAAATATGTGTTTTATAACTAGGAGCGTTATAGCTAGTGATGTTATATTTTACTTTATAATTTTTATTGAAAAAAGTACTATCTACAATTTGTAAATTATTGATATTTATTAGTGGTGGTTCACCATTAATTTCGGTAACTCTTATTGAATCGCGTAATTTTAAAACTTGATTTTTTATAGTATCATACTGTAAACCTTGCTTTTTAAACGCTAATGACAAATTTTCAAATAAATTTTTGGTCTCTTTTTTAACACCAATATTAATTCCTTTGGTTATTTTTGAATCTCTTGTATTTTGTTCAGTTGTTAATTCATTATCTTTTTGATTTGAAATATTACGGTTATTAATGTCTTGTAATAATAAAACCAATGCTATTACAAATCCAAGAGCAATAGCTTTCCATCCTCTATTAGTATATTTTTTCCACCATCTGTGATATCTATTATTTGTTAAGCCACCTTTTGCTGTTACCATTGTTAGTACAAAAGTTAGAATCGCAATAGTAGCAACATAATAATAATTTTCTATCGTTGGTATATTATCAATCATTCAATTAAATTATTCAAGCTCGATTCATAGATCTCCTTTAATCTCCCCTCTGGTACTCGTTTGCAACGAGTGTCTACTTACTTTTATGAACTAAATAAAGCGTTTGCAACGTGGCTAGTATAATTGCTGGGGGCAAAATATTATAATTACAAAACCAACTCTCCATTAAGCCTATTGTCTAAATCCATTGTAGTAGCTGTTAGCGGGTGTAATTTTTCATGCTTTAAATCTCTTCACAAATTTGTGTAATAATGTAACTGCATTAAATTTTTCTTCAGAACTATTTTGTTTATTTTCATCTTCTAAGTCTGTGATATT
>NZ_DASTTN010000182.1:0-7612 GCF_035760125.1 Flavobacterium sp. | reverse complement strand
ATTTTATTTATTTCCCAAAAAGCTTTCCTAAAAAGCCACCAATACCACCACTGCTTTTGGTCACTGCAATAGCATCATCCATATCCAGTTTTCCATCGGCATTTTGGTCTAAACCAAATTGAGTTCCATATTTTGAAATGGCATCCATTATTCCAGATGTTTGAGCACCACCTCCAGAAATAGCCCCAATTAAATCAGTTATTTGAAAACTATCATTTGGGTCATTGGCTTTGTTTACTAACCCGCCTAATACTTGAGGAATCATACTACTAGCCACTCCTGCAGCATCACTACCATTTAAACCAAATTTTTCTCCCAAACTTCCTGTAAGTTGTTCTGTAATTTGCTGAACAGCTGGATTCGAAGGATCTTGAGCATTATTCCCTTGAAGTAATCCAGCAAGTTTCTCGACACCTCCTTCTGAAGCCATTTTTTGTAAGCTTGAAAATATAGAATTTCCTGCTTCACTCATTACGGCTTCATTATGTTCATTTGGAACCGCATTGTTATTGACAACTGCTTCCTGTCCAAATTGTTGCACTAATTGTGTTAATTGCTCAAACATAGGTTTTTGATTAAAATTAGATATCAAATTTAATCAAAAAAAAGTGGTAATTTATTAATTGAAGTTAATAAATTACCACTATAGGATTCAATATCAGTAGATTGTTTTATTTCACTAATGATTTATTGAAAAAAATGATGATCTGTTGGGCAAGCTCTGTTCCAATCCTATCTTGTGCTTCTTCAGTAGCAGCACCGATATGTGGTGTTAAAGAAATTTTTGGATTCATCAAAATAGTAATTTCAGGATTTGGTTCACTTTCATAAACATCCAATCCTGCGAATGACACTTTGCCACTATCCAACTCTTTTACAAGTGCCACCTCATCAATCGCACCGCCTCTTGCACAATTTACTATCCCAACACCATCTTTCATCATTTCTAATTCTTTTTCACCAATAACGTGTGTATCCTGAGCAGGTACATGCAATGAGATGAAATCGGATTCCTTAAACAAGGATTCCTGAGTTTGTGAAACAAGTGATATAGAAATAGACTGCCCATCAAAAAAAGGTACTTTTATATCTTTCTTTGGAATATGTGTATCACAGTAAATCACTTTCATTCCAAGTCCAATAGCCATTTTTGCGGTAGCTTGACCAATACGTCCCATGCCTATAATTCCAAGTGTTTTTCCTCTCAACTCGATACCATTTGCATAAGCTTTTTTCAAACCATCAAAATTAGTATCTCCTTCCAAAGGCATATTTCTATTGGAGTCATGCAAAAATCGTACACCCGTAAATAAATGGGCAAAAACCAACTCAGCTACAGATTCTGATGATGAAGCTGGGGTATTAATAATGTGAATTCCTTTGCTTTTGGCATATTCAACGTCAATATTATCCATCCCTACACCACCACGACCAATAATTTTAAGACTTGGACAAGCGTCGATAATATCCTTGCGAACCTTTGTGGCACTGCGAACCAATATGACACTTATATTATTTTTGTTTACAAAATTAGCCACTTGTTCTTGAGCCACTTTCGTTGTAATAACTTCAAATCCAGCATTTTCTAAAGCTACAATACCGCTTTTTGAAATTCCGTCGTTTGCTAATATCTTCATTTAAATTTTTATTTAAAGATTGAATCATTTAAAAATTTAAAGATTCAATTATGTTGTTTAATAAAGAGACTAATTAATTTTAATCATTTAATCCTTAAATTATTAAATACTTTTTTCAAGTTCTTTCATCACATCAACAAGAACTTGTACACTTTCCAAAGGAAGTGCATTGTACATTGATGCTCTGTAACCTCCAACTGAACGGTGTCCAGGTAATCCTGAAATTCCAGCTGCTTTCCACATCTCATCAAATTTAGCAGCATGTGATTCATCGTTCAATAAAAAAGTTGCGTTCATATTAGAACGGTCTTCAACAGCTGCTGTCCCTCTGAACAATGGATTTCTGTCTATCTCAGCATAAAGTAAAGCTGCTTTGGCATCATTTATTTTTTCGATAGCCTCAATTCCTCCTAGTTTTTTCAACCATTGTAAAGTCAATAAAGATGCATATACAGGAAAAACCGGTGGCGTATTGTACATACTATCTGCTTTGATATGTTTCTCATAATCCAACATACTTGGTATAGCACGCCCTGTTTTGCCAAGAACTTCTTCTTTGATAACTACCAAAGTAGTACCAGCAGGTCCCATATTTTTTTGTGCACCAGCATAAATGATATCGAATTTTGAAAAATCCAATTTTCTTGAAAAAATATCAGAACTCATATCACAAACAATAGGCAAATCTGTTGATGGAAATTCTTTCATTTGAGTTCCAAAAATAGTATTGTTGCTCGTGCAGTGGAAATAATCTGCATCAGCAGGTATAGTGTACCCCTTTGGGATATGATTGTAATTTTGTTCTTTTGAAGAAGCCACAACAGTAGTATCTCCAAAAAACTTAGCTTCCTTTATGGCCGCAGAAGCCCAAGTTCCTGTATCCAAATAAGCCGCTTTGCCATTTTCTTTCAACAAGTTATAGGGAACCATCAAGAATTCTAAACTGGCGCCTCCTCCAAGAAATATGGTTTGATATCCTTTTCCTTTTAAATCCAAAAGCTCTAAAACTAAAGCTCTAGCTTCTTCCATTACGGCAACAAAATCCTTACTACGATGTGAAATTTCCAAAAGTGATAAACCAGAATCATTAAAATTTAAGATTGCTTGAGCTGATTTTTCAAAAACTTCTTGTGGTAAAATACAAGGTCCTGCGCTGTAGTTGTGTTTTTTCATGGTGTAGTTTGTAGTTACTGTTTGTTTATTATTTGTTCCAATTAACTAATGCAAGAAATAATCAATATTAATACCTTTCTGTGATTGGCAATCATGAGAATTTCAAGCTGTAGTTTGTGTTTGAATTTTCAAAACGCAAATTTCGGGAATAAGGGCTGAATAACAGTTAAATTATTCGCAATAATACAAAAACATAGGTTTATATTATTGACAAAAACGATATAGTATCAATATTGTCTGCGTAATCCCATAAATTTGGTTTTTGTGTGGTTCCAAATTCAATGCTATTTTTTACAAGATTATTACTCACAATACACTGAATTTGATCGCTTTCGTTCTTCAAACGATTTTGTAAATCATCAAGGTTTTCATAGTACTCATAAAAAACACTAGTAATTGGCGAACCGTAACTCGAATCTTCTTTTATGGTTAAGAATCCATTGTCCAGTAATTTGAAATTACTCATCAAGAAAACCGCTTTGTTGTAGTCGTAATTATTCGCGTATTTCTCATAATGAATCACATCTTGATATTCAAAAATGGCTTCAAAAAAAGAATCAAAGGAATAGTCTTTTGGAACAAAAAGTTTAGAAACATTTCGACATCCTAAACCAAAATATCTAAAAATATCTTCACCAAGAGCACCTAATTCCTCTTTGGTTTCTTTACCATTCAAAACCGCAATTGAGTTTCTATTTTTTCTTATGATGGAAGGTTTGTCTTTAAAATAGTATTCAAAATAACGAGCTGTATTATTGCTCCCGGTAGCAATTACAGCATCAAAACCCTCAAGCTTACCATCTACGAATGTTATTTTGTTTTTAAATCCAGATTCAGAAGCGATAAGATAATTAGCCAAGAAAGGCAAAAGATGCTGGTCATTCGAAGAAGTCTTCACCAAAACATCATGCCCAGTAATCAAAACCGATAAGAAATCATGAAATCCAACCAAAGGAATATTACCAGCCAATACCAAAGCAACTTTTTTAGGCGTTACTTTACTCAAATCGTAGGTAGAAAGCCATTTATCCAAATTGTCTTCGGTTAATGCTTCTGCCCAAGACTGTATCGAAAAATAGACTTGTTCCGGGGTATACCAACCATTATGCGATTGTGAAAGTTGAATTAAATCGATGAATTTTTCAAAAAATAAATCATTGCCAAATACAGCCTCATTCTTTATACAATTCCCTTCTTTGAATTGCCCTAGGAATTTACCTAATTTAACAAATGTGTTTTTTTTTGTATCTAATGTCATAATGTTTGTTTATGAAAAGTTTTGATTGTAATTTTGCACAAAAATAAGCTTTTTATAAGCTTTAGGCAAAAGTTGGGTTCAGTATTCGTATTTCGTTTTATAGAACTTGTAACTTTTGAACTTTCAACCTTAAAACTAAACATAAAATGGCAATTATAATAACCGATGAATGCATAAATTGTGGGGCTTGTGAACCAGAGTGTCCAAATACAGCGATATATGAAGGAGCAGATGATTGGAGATATAAAGATGGTACAAAACTAAGAGGTAAAGTGATTTTGCCAGATGGAACAGAAGTAGATTCTGATGAGGCACAAACGCCAATCTCTGATGAAATATATTACATCGTTCCAGGAAAATGCACAGAATGTAAAGGATTTCATGACGAACCACAATGTGCTGCCGTATGTCCAGTAGACTGCTGTATACCAGATGACAATCACGTTGAATCTGAAGAAACTTTATTGAATAGACAAGCTTTCTTGCACAACGAATAAAGTTTATCTTTTTAAAATTTCATACAAACCTGTGTCTTTACACAGGTTTTTTTATACAATACTTTTTTGTCTTTAAAAAAATGGTATTTAATTAATTTTTTTCATATTTTTAAACTGAATATTTTTTACTGATTTATTTTTTACATTTTAAAAAATATGAAAAAATCCCTTATTTTACTTCAACTCTTTTTATGTTTTAATGTTTTTTCACAAACCAATGAAAGAACATTAATATTAATGGAAAAAGGTTCTAATCTACCAATAGAAGGCGCTATTGTTGTAGTTTTAAAAACAAAACAAGTTTTAATGTCAAACAGTGAAGGAAAAGTCATTTTTGAATTAAAAGGAGGTTCAAATGTAAAAGTAACACACTCGTCCTATTTACCGCTAGTCATAAAATGGACTTCTTTAAATCTACCGGAAAATGTTGTCTATTTAAATAGTAAACTAAATACACTTGATGATATAGTCGTAACGAAACAACACCCTCAAGAAATAATCAAAGAATTAGTCAATAATTCAATTAAAAGGTTGAATGTACCCGCTAGACTGAAAGCCTATTCAAGAGAGTTTTTCAAATTAAACGGTAATTATGCTTATTTCAATGACGGCCTCATAAATTTTCAATTATACAAAGACCAGAAAAAAGTAAAATCGGTCCTATTGGTAGAACAAAATCGTTCTTTTGGTTTAGTTGATGATGAAATCAGCACGGATCTCTTAGGATACAATTTAAATATATCGATGGAAAAGTATTATGTTTTTACGGCTTTAAGACCATTATTGGATGAAAAATCAAGAAAAAAATACAACTACCTTGTAAAAGTATATCCTTTAAATCAAGAGTATAACGAAATAACTGCAATTCCTCTGGAAGGTACAACTGAATTATTGGATGATTTTAAAATTGTTTATGACGTTAAAAGAAAATTAATAATTGAGATAAATGCTGAAGTTTCACCTATTACATTAGCAAATCTCAAGGAAGACACTTCAAAAGGGGCCAAAAATATAATTAGATCTGTGTTTAAAACTAATTACAGAATAGATGCAGAAAATTATTATTTAATCAGCTCAAAAGAAGAAATCAATTACGAGGTTAATACAGGTAATGAAACCAAAAACATAGAAGTACTAAATAACTTAGTAACAACAAATTTCAATATTCAAAATTACACTTATAAGGAAAGTGATGTTTTTAAAGACAAAACTCTTTTCAATATAAAGAACTCCATATTGACAGAATATTGGAATGTTTCTGGATTAACTCCTACTACTAAAGAATTAGAGATAATAAATAAAATTACAAAATCTTTCTAGCCATAATCACATATGTATCATAAGCATATGTTTTTCTGTCTATCGTTTTGATGATTTCAAAATTGTTGAGATATAAGAATAATTGCATTTCATTTAATGTAAAGACTCGAACGGTAGAAAAATCATCCAATAAAATTTCTTTTTCATTATCTACAATCTTGTAGTATTGAGCACTCCAATCCAACATAAAATTTTCCATTGGAGTAGTTTCCCAATGACTCTCACGAATGTATTTTATTCCTTCATAAGTAGCTTCATGAAGTATAGTCTGGTTTTCTTTTACAAAAGGAATGAAACGATTGGCATCAATAAAATCAAAAATAAAAACACCATTTGGATTCAAATTTTTATAAACAGACTCAAAGGTGTCTATTACATCTTCATTGTTGGTCAAATAACTTGTGGATCGTCCGGTTATGATAATGGCATCAACTGGATTTTCAAGCACAAAATTACGCATATCCCCATGTATAAAAGTGCTATTTTTATTTCTTTCCTGCGCAATATCAATCATACTTTGGCTATAATCAAGACCTAAATAATTCTGATTATTTTCTTGAAATCTTTTAGCAAGATTTCCTGTTCCGCTTCCTATTTCAAGTATCGAATTACATTTTTTTTCTTGGATTAGGGTATTATAAAATTCATATTCTTCGTCATAATCGATAAAGGTTTGATACATAGCATCAAAAATAGTTGCCATTTTACCAGTATATAAATTATTTGCCATGATAGTAATATTGTTGAGTATAAATTTAAGGAATTCAGTGAAATAAAAAAAGAGCTACCCGAAGATAGCCCTTTTGAAATTATGGTCAAAAATTAGAATTTATAGTTTAATGATAAATTAAAAATTGTTCCTAATTGACTAAAATGAGATCCATCATAAGTCGTGGTATCATAACGCCCGTTGAAAGTAATTAAATTATATTGATTTTTTACTTGAGCTGGATCTGCTAAAAGAGCGGCTCCATTTGCATTTTCAGCTTTGAATTCCCATTCTGGCAATACATTAAAAATATTATTTACATTCAATGCTAAAGTTAATTTATCTGTTGCTGAGAAATTAATTCCTAAATCAGTAACAATTTTAGGAATAAATTCTGTTTTTAAATCAGCATTTAAACCATCTTGATTGAAAGTTGTTTTACCAAAGTAAGTGTTATTAAGAGAGAAACCAAATTTACCAATTTCATAATTAGCACCCAAAATCCATTTTGTTTCTGGTCTTGAAGTAAACATTAACGATTCTAATGTTTGACTAAAACTATTATTTGTCACTGGTGAGATTCTTTCATTGTCGAAAGTAATATTACCAGATAAGTTAAATCCTAATCGTCCTGATCCTAATCCAATATTATTGTAATTCATAACAACATCCAATCCTGAAGTCCTAGTATCGAAAGAGTTAGAAAACCAAGCAACTGATCCAAATTGAGTGTCTTGTTTATCACCTAATACGATTCTGTCTTCCACTTTGATATTGTAATAATCAAGAGTGAAATTGAAATTTTTAAATGGTTTTGATCCTATCCCAACAGTAATATTTGTTGATTTTTCAGCATCCAATTGAGGAATATTCAACTGACGCGCTTGTGGAGAAATGTTATTGATAATACCACTTACTTGAATCCCTTGACCAGGAACAAAAGAATATTGTGATTTTTGAGTATATATCTGGTGTAAAGTTGGTGCTCTGAATCCAGTAGATATAGATCCTCTTAAAG
>NZ_DASTTN010000181.1:0-3553 GCF_035760125.1 Flavobacterium sp. | reverse complement strand
GTTACAGATTCCAACAGATAAAGTGTCTTCTCTTTTGAAGAAATTTTTCAATGCTGTGTTTGCTTTTTCGTTGTATTTGAATGCTCCGGCCCAACCTTTGGCAGAACCCAAAACATCTGAATTTGAGAATCCTCCAACAGCTCCAATGAATTGAATATCTTCTAGATTTTCACGTCCAGAAATCAAATCGGTCATGTGAACATCTTTTACGTCAAATCCAGCCAAGTACATTGCATTAGCCATTTCACGCTCGGAGTTACTTCCTTTTTCACGAATGATTGCTGCTTTTGGTCTTGGTTTTGAAGCGTCAATTACAGGTTTTTTTCCTGTAAAATGAGATGGGAAAGTATAGTTTAATACTTGGTTTTTATAATTATCGAAACGTGCTTGGGCAGTCCCGTTTTTAGATTGCTTTTGGTCTAACAAGAAAGATGTTTTGAACCAAATGTCTCTGTATTTTGCAATGTCTAATTTACAAGGACCAAAGTCTAAAGTAGCTTCTGTTGTTGCGTTTCCTAATTTGAAGAAAGATACATTGTTTGCGCTCAATTTAGCTTCAACTGCTTCGTCTGAATTGGCTTGGAAAACAACAGCAATGTTTTCGGCAAAAAGATATTTGATAATGTCTTTTTCTTCAAAAACTGAGAAGTCTATTTTGGCTCCCAAATTCACGTCAGCAAAACACATTTCCAATAAAGTAGTGATTAAACCACCACTTCCAATATCGTGTCCTGCTAAGATTTGATTATCTAAAATCAATTCTTGAAGGGTATTGAATGCATTTTTGAAAAATGCTGCGTCTTTGATAGTAGGTGCATCATTTCCGATAACATTCAGCGTTTGTGCGAATGAAGAACCTCCTAATTTGAATTCGTCTTGGGACAAATTGATATAATAAATTGAACCTCCGTCTTTTTGTAAAACAGGCTCTACTACTTTTCTAATATCGATACAATTTCCACCAGCGGAAATAATTACCGTTCCCGGTGCTATTACTTCGTCATTTGGATATTTTTGTTTCATCGAAAGTGAATCTTTTCCAGTCGGAATGTTGATTCCCAATTCGATTGCAAATTCAGAACAACCTTCAACAGCGGCATATAAACGAGCGTCTTCACCTTCGTTTTTACAAGCCCACATCCAGTTGGCCGACAATGAAATTCCTTTCAATCCGTCTTTAATTGGAGCCCAAACAATATTTGATAATGATTCGGCTATTGCTGTTCTACTTCCCGCAACAGGGTCGATAAGTGCAGCGATAGGTGAGTGTCCAATTGAGGTTGCGATACCTTCTATTCCTTGGTAATCCAAAGCCATAACACCACAATTGTTCAATGGTAATTGCAATGGCCCGGCACATTGTTGTTTGGCTACTTTTCCTCCTACACAACGGTCTACTTTGTTAGTCAACCAGTCTTTAGAGGCAACAGCTTCCAATTGTAAAACTTGCTCTAAGTAAGTTGCTATGTTTTTTACGTTGTATTCTAAACCTGCATAGTTGTAATCAACGGTGTTGTCCGTCATTACAGTTTTTGGAGAACTTCCAAAGAAATCTTCCAAAGCATAATCCATTGGTTTTAAGCCAGTAGTTTTTGATTCGAAAGTAAAACGGTGATCACCAGTTACATCTCCTACTTGGTACATTGGAGAGCGTTCTCTGTCTGCAATTCGTTGTAAAATGTCGATGTCTTTTTTACCAATAACCAATCCCATTCTTTCTTGGGATTCGTTACCAATGATTTCTTTTGCAGAAAGGGTAGGGTCACCAACAGGCAATTTGTCCAAATTGATTAATCCTCCAGTTTCTTCAACCAATTCCGAAAGACAATTTAAATGTCCACCTGCTCCGTGATCGTGAATAGAAACGATTGGGTTATTGTCACTTTCTACCAAACCACGAATGGCGTTGGCAGCACGTTTTTGCATTTCTGGGTTGGAACGTTGTATGGCGTTTAATTCAATTCCTGAACCAAAAGCTCCTGTATCTGCTGAGGATACAGCTGCACCACCCATTCCAATTCTATAATTTTCTCCACCAAGGATAACGATTTTGTCTCCTTCTTGTGGTTTATGTTTGATAGCTTGATCTAATTTTCCATAACCAATTCCACCTGCTTGCATGATTACTTTATCGTAACCAATTTTACGGTCGTTTTCTTCGTGTTCGAAAGTCAAAACTGAACCAGTAATAAGCGGTTGTCCAAATTTGTTTCCAAAATCAGAAGCTCCATTTGAAGCTTTAATCAAGATGTCCATTGGAGTCTGGTACAACCATTTTCTTTCGGTTACTGCATCTTCCCAAGGTCTGTTTTCTTCCAAACGAGAATAAGAAGTCATGTAAACAGCAGTTCCTGCCATTGGTAATGAACCTTGTCCACCAGCCAAACGGTCACGAATTTCTCCTCCTGATCCAGTTGCAGCTCCGTTGAAAGGCTCTACAGTTGTTGGGAAATTATGGGTTTCTGCTTTTAAGGAGATAACAGAATCAAATTCTTTTATTTCGTAAAAATCAGGTTTGTCGGCAGTTTTTGGTGCAAACTGTTGTACTCTTGGTCCTTTTACAAAAGCCACATTGTCTTTGTAAGCCGAAACAATATCGTTAGGGTTTTCCTGAGATGTTTTTTTGATTAATTTGAAAAGAGAAGTTTCTTTTTCTACTCCGTCAATAACGAAAGTTCCGTTGAAAATTTTGTGACGACAGTGCTCTGAATTGGCTTGAGAGAAAGCGAAAATCTCTGAATCTGTTAATTTTCTACCTAATTTGGTTGATAAATTATCCAAATATTCTACTTCTTCTTGGCTTAAGGCCAAACCTTCTGTTTTATTATAAGTAGCAATATCATCAATGTCCAAAATAGCTTCTGGTTGAATGTGGATAGTGAAAATATCTTGATTCAACTCGCTATATTTTTGCGAAAGCATAGGATCGAAATCATTGAAATCGGCTGCTACTTTGTGAAATTCTTCAATACGGATGATTCCGGTAATCCCCATATTTTGGGTGATTTCCACCGCATTGGTACTCCAAGGTGTAATCATAGTGGCACGAGGTCCAACAAAAAAATCCGACAAAACGGATTTTTCTACTTTATTGGAATCGGCGAATAGCCAGTTGAGTTTTGAAATGTCTTGAGCCGAAATTTCGTTTTGCGTTTGTACTGCAAAAACAGTTTTGCTTTGGTTTTCAAAGAAATGGATCATTGTTGTGTAGTTTGTTGTATTTAACGGTGCAAATTTAGTCATTTAAGATTAAAATACGAATAAAAAAAGGGTGACAATTTAATAGCTTTTTTTATCAGTAATTGAACTATTAATTGATTGATTATTATGTTCTTATTTGTACATTTCTAATCATTGTTTTTTTTAATCAAATAAATTCCTTTTGGAATTTTGGTTATCGATACTGAAGATTGGTTAATGTTTTCTTTTTCAAAAATGGATTGGCTACTATTTCTGTTTTTACTTCTTCGATAGTACTTAATCGGCTTCCTAGATTATTGCAAATGTCAGTTGTGTCGGAATCAATTGTATATTACTACTGTTTTTGAGATGA
>NZ_DASTTN010000180.1:0-2325 GCF_035760125.1 Flavobacterium sp. | reverse complement strand
TATAAAAGAATTTAGCATCGGATTGATAATTGGATTGATTGTTTTGGGAATCGTAAACGTATTTAAAAAGATCTTTGGGAAGAAGTAAGAAAAACATCCTAACACATAAAAAAGCCAAACCCAATAACAAATAATTATTGGGTTTGGCTTTTGTTTTTTTAGATGATAACAAAAAAGACAGAATGCTGACTCTTAGCCCCGATTGCAGTGAAAATCCTTATAAGTCTCGTCCCAAAAGACGAGACATATAAGATTGAAACGGAAAGCGGGACGATATTCCCTAAAAAGCCAAATGTCTCTGCTCCTAAAATTAACAATCAACTTATACTTCCACTATTTTTCTCTCCCCTATTTGTTGTCTCCACATAGCATAATACAAGCCTTTTTCATTCAATAAATCTTGATGCTTTCCTTGTTCGATAATAGCTCCCTGTTCCAATACATAGATTCGATCAGCGTGCATAATGGTGGACAAACGATGTGCTATCAATACCGTAATTTGGTCTTGCTTAGAAGAGATGCTTCGAATAGTTTGCGTGATTTCTTCTTCCGTGATAGAGTCTAGAGCCGAGGTCGCTTCATCAAATAACAGTAATCTTGGATTTCTCAATAACGCTCTTGCAATTGACAATCGCTGTTTCTCCCCACCCGAAACTTTAATACCACCCTCACCGATAGTGGTGTTTAAGCCTTTTTCGGCGCGAGCCAATAAATTTTGACAAGCCGATTTTTGCAGAACATCATTTATCTCTTCATCGGTTGCATTTGGTTTCACAAATAGCAAATTATCTTTTATGGTTCCGGAGAACAATTGCGCATCTTGGGTCACAAAGCCCAACTGTTGACGCAACTCGGTTAAGTCAATATCTTTGGCATTTATTCCATTGTAAAAAATAGAGCCTTCTTCCGGAGTGTATAATCCAACCAACATTTTGACCAAAGTCGTTTTACCGCTTCCCGATGGCCCAACAAAAGCAATTGTTTCCCCAGCTTTGGCCTCAAAAGAGATGTCTTTAACGGCATAAGAAGTAGCTGTTTGGTGCTTGAACGAAATATTTGAAAATCTCAAATTATTGATAAATCCAATTGTTTTTGGGTGTAAAGGTTTCTCTTCGCTTTTGGCATTCATCAAACCGCCAAAATTATCCATCGAGGCTTTTGTTTCGTTATAAGTTGCTATAACATTTCCAAGTTCCTGTAGCGGATTGAACAAGAAGAAGGAGAAAAACATTAACGTAATCATATCTCCCGGCTTGATGATTCCCTGAAAAATAAACAGGTACAACGCAAAAACCAAACCGGTTCTCATAAAATGAACCGTTGTCCCTTGTATAAAACTCAATGAACGTATAAACCGAACTTTCTTTAATTCTAATCCTAGAATTTTTATAGTTGTACTGTTTAGACGATTTACTTCTTGCTCCGTCAAGCCCAAACTTTTTACTAATTCTATATTGCGAAGTGATTCGGTGGTTGCACCAGCCAAAGCGGTTGTTTCTCCTAGAATTTCTTTAGACACTTTTTTGATTCTTGTTCCCAAAAAGGAACTGATAAAAGCAACAACAGGAACGGTTGCCAAAAAAATAGGTCCTAACAGCCAATGAATATTGATCGCATAACCCATCACAAATACGATTCCGATAATCGTTTGAAAAACTAACGAAATGGATAAAGTGATGAACTTTTCACAATCAATTTTTACTTTCTGAAGCTTCCCCAACGTTTCTCCACTTCGTTGATCCTCGAAATCCTGAAATGGCAATTCCAGAGCTTTTTGAATACCATCAGTGTACATTTTTGCTCCCGTTCGTTGAATGATAATATTGGTAAAATAATCCTGGAAATTTTTGGCGATTCTTGACATCATTGCGGCTCCTAAAGATAAAGCCAACCAACCCAAAACTGCTTTGGTAAAATTTGCATAATTATGATTGAAAGTGGCCACTCCAACACCACATTGATTCAATAATTTACCAATAATAATGGAGTCGCATAAGGAAAAACATTGGTTGATTGCTGCTAAAAACAAGGCTAAAAATAATAAAGGCTTGTGATCTTTGATGTAGGTATATAATATTTTCATATTTCTTTCTAAAATTGAAATACAAAACTACAACTATTGAATTCAAAAAATTAAAATTGACTGCAATAATAATACCGATTATACCAGAAAGTTTGTTGATCTAAATAAATACAATTAGTATAACATACAAAAAATATTAGCTGTAATTGTCCAATAATTATGAATTCCCGTTCAGCAGTTCTAACCTCAAAGTTAAAATAAATATAAAAAATAAATATTTATTGTTTATCAATAAATATTTA
>NZ_DASTTN010000179.1:0-9215 GCF_035760125.1 Flavobacterium sp. | reverse complement strand
GTTTTACTATTAAAGGAATGACTTGTGCGATAGGTTGTGCAAAAACAATACAAGAAGAATTAAACGGATTGGAAGGTGTAAAAACCGCAACTGTCGATTTTGAAAAAGAATTATCAACCGTTTCCTTTGACAAAACTGTCTTATCTCCTGAAAAAATTACCAAAGTAGTCGAAGCAACAGCTGACGGAAAATCCTATAAAGTGTCGAATATGAAAATTTAATTTTTTATTGACACTAAAGCAAAAAGCTTCCCAAATAGAGAAGCTTTTTTATTTGCTGTTGTTTGGCAATTTTTTCAAATCAATAAGTTCACCGTCTGCATCATAAAACTCATATTTGAAGTTTAATTTGCCTGCTGCTTCTACAATAGTAACCTTTATTTGATACGAGCCTTTTTCCCACTCTAGAATTATATCAAAAAAATATTCGCCATCACCAAAACTACTAGGAAGATTGCTAGAGTATGCTATTTTTTTGGATTTAAGGTTTAATGTATTGATCTCAATATTGTTGTAAGAACCAAACTCGGCGCTATTGATAACTTGCCCAAAGCAATCATATTCAACTCTAGCTTTTTTATTTTTTTTCCTCCATTTTGGTTCGTTATAAATATCCTTAATTGAAAAAATAACTTCCTTTAATGCACTTTTACCGATATTTAAAATAAAAAATCTAATCTCGTGACTGTACGTTAATCGATTTTTTTTCTTGTCATTGCCCTCAACTCCAACATCTTCACCAAGATCTACAGATGTAATCTGTACAATAGGAATATTATTACTTGCTAATTTACCAAAAGCTCCAATTGAATTATTTTTTTCTTCTCCATTGCTTTTAGTCATAAGACGCAATTCTTGACTTAAATTTTCAACTTTTTTACTTACTCCTTTTAGTTCTTTTGCTGCTTCTTCATTATTTTCACCTACAATAAAGCTTCCCTCATAAAGGAAATAAATCGAAAACCCTATCAAAACACATCCTAAAAGTGCTAGTATCAATATTAGCATACCTGATTTTTTTTTCATTATAATAAATGGTTGGAGAATTTTTAGATTCCACTTAATGTTGGGGAAACAAATATATTAAAATTTTCTATTTAAACCCTTATTTTCAATATTATAGAAAATTTGACCCATATGAAGATTAAAATAAAATTAAATTTAGCCTATTTAAAAAACCCTTGTGCATTTAGAAATTTAAATACATAAAAAAAGCTTCTCAAAATGAGAAGCTTTTTTGTGCGGATAATAGGACTCGAACCTACACGCCTTGCGGCACCAGATCCTAAGTCTGGCATGTCTACCAATTTCACCATATCCGCGTAATTGTGGGTGCAAAGATAATCATAACTTCGAATTTTCAAAGGATTTTTTAAAAAAAATATTCATTCTCTTTTTTGTATTTTTGATCCTCAAAAAAATTTGATTCAATGGAAGATATAAAATTGTATGTTACAAAACACAAAGATCGCTTTATCAACGAGTTAATTGAGTTGTTGAAAATTCCATCCGTAAGTGCAGACACCACTTTTTCTCAAGATGTTCTTGACACTGCCGAAGCTGTTAAAGCAAGTTTAGTAAAAGCTGGATGCGATTTTGTCGAAATTTGTGAAACTGCGGGCTACCCTATTGTTTACGGAGAGAAAACAATCGATCCAAAATTGCCTACCGTTTTGGTTTACGGACATTATGATGTTCAACCTGCTGATCCATTAGAATTATGGACTTCTCCCCCTTTTGAACCAGTTATCAAGAAAACAGACATTCATCCCGAAGGTGCTATTTTTGCCAGAGGTGCTTGCGACGACAAAGGCCAGATGTACATGCACGTAAAAGCATTCGAATACATGATTCAAAGCAATACTTTGCCTTGTAACGTAAAATTCATGATTGAAGGCGAGGAAGAGGTAGGAAGTGTTAACCTAAAAACCTTTGTGGAAAACAACACGGAAAAGCTAAAGAATGACGTGATTTTGATTTCGGATACCGGAATGATCTCCAATCAACAACCTTCTATCACAACTGGCCTTCGTGGTTTGAGTTATGTGGAAGTAGAAGTTACTGGACCAAATCGTGATTTGCATTCCGGACTGTACGGAGGTGCTGTTGCTAATCCTATAAATGTTTTGGCAAAAATGATTGCCTCATTGCATGACGAAAACAATCACATTACTATTCCTGGTTTCTACGACAATGTTGAAGAATTGTCCTTGGAGGAAAGAGCCGAAATGGCCAAAGCTCCTTTTAATCTTGACAATTACAAGAAAGCACTAAACTTGAATGATATATATGGAGAGAAAGGATATGTAACCAATGAACGTAACTCCATCCGCCCGACGCTAGATGTCAACGGAATTTGGGGAGGTTATACAGGAGAAGGCGCCAAAACCGTTATTGCGAGTAAGGCATTTGCCAAAATCTCGATGCGTTTAGTTCCCAACCAAGATTGGGAAGTCATCACCGACTTGTTCTCCAAACATTTCACCAACATTGCTCCGGCTGGAGTTACCGTAAAAGTTACTCCTCATCATGGCGGTCAAGGTTATGTAACCCCTATAGACAGCATCGGTTACAAAGCAGCCAATATGGCTTACACCGAAACCTTTGGTGTTCCCTCAATCCCAGTACGTTCAGGAGGAAGTATTCCTATTGTTGCTTTGTTCGAAAAAGAACTAAAGAGCAAAACAATACTTATGGGCTTTGGTCTTGACAGTGATGCTATTCACTCTCCAAATGAACATTTTGGAATTTTCAATTATCTGAAAGGGATTGAAACCATTCCGTTATTTTACAAATATTTTGTGGAATTAAGCAAATAAGAATTCTCAAACAATATCTAAATCCGTTCCTTGTTAGCGGATTTTTTTATGTCTACTTCCAAATGATTTTGGTTTTAATCAGGAGCTATTTACTTCGTCAGTTCCCTTCGCTCGTGTCCAGCTGTACACTATATCTGTTGTCCCCATCTGGGCTAGTTCTTTTGATTTTCTAAAAAAAAACAAACTTTATCTTACATTAAAAAAATAATTATACATTTATGATACAAAAATATTATATGCGCTCCTTCTTCATTTATCTAATGCTTATCGGATTTCTATTTAGCTGTAAACCCAAGCAACTTAATCAAAAAGTAAACAAACAGAGAGAAGGTCTTTGGATAGAAAACTACGGTCAAGACAGTTCAAATTATAAATCTATAGGAAGTTATCGTAATGGAGAACCAATAAAAAAATGGACTTATTATTTGAACGGCAAACTCATAAAAAGGGAAAACTATTCAAGCTCATACTGCAAAACAAAAAACTACTTCAAAAATGGTAAAGTCGAATCGAAAGGAAAAACAAAAACAACAACTGACGGCGAACAAACACATTGGTTTTATAATGGCAAATGGAAATATTACACCGAAAAAGGGAAACTGATTTTAATACGCAAATATGATAACGGCGAAGTAGTTTCTGAACAAGAAATAGAATGATTTTATAACTATATAAATACTAAAAAAACAAAACCCACATTTTTCAATGCGGATTTGTCCAAAAAAAAATTTAAAAAAAATCTAAAATTAAAAAAAACCTTAACTAAAAACTTTATCAGGATTGTATCCAATATAAGGCATCGCTTGCTCATTAAAAACAACTCCGTATTCTTCCAACTCTTTCAAAATAGGAAGGTATACTTCTTTGCGAATCGGAAGCTGTACTCCGGGTGTTCTAATCTTGCCATTCAATATTAACAAAGTCGCCATTGCAACAGGCAATCCTACAGTTTTAGCCATTGCAGTATAGGTTTGATCTTCCCCAATGCAAACCATTTTGGAGTCTATTTGTTTTTCTTCGCCATTAAGGACATATCCAAATTTGTGATACATCACAATCATATCCTTGTCATCTGGTTCTAAAGTCCAACTATCAGTAAGTATTTTTTCAAGAATTTGTGCAGGTGTGGCATTTTTCAATCCTACTTTTTTATTGCGATTGAACAAATCCAATTCCAACAATTTATCCCACATGATATCGTCTTGGTCAATTTTTAGAATCAAACGCATTTTGATTTCAACTGAATCTGTTGGGTGATAAGGTAAAAACGAATTCACAAATTGACGATAACTCATGTTTTCTGAGTTTTCCATAATATAACTATCGTCTGTCATCCCCAATTGCACAAACATGTTCCAAGCCTTAGAAAAACCTACTCTTCGAATCGTACCTCTATATAAGGTAAGCACATCATCAAGACCATAAACACTTCTGTATTTAAGAGAATCCCTATTCGAATAGGCCTCAAATTTACCGTAACCTTCTACCTCCAAAAATTCGGTTCTACGAAACAAATTTACATAGGGAATGTATTTATAAGCGCCTTCCTGAATAAACTTAGCAGCACCTCCTTGCCCAGCAAGCACCACATTTCTTGGCGCCCAAGTGAATTTATAATTCCATAAATTATTGTCTGATTCTGGGGCTACAAGACCTCCACAAAAAGATTCAAACAAAAGCATTTTACCGCCTTGTTCCCTAATCTCATCAATCACTTTCATGGCACTCATGTGGTCGATTCCGGGATCAAGTCCAATTTCGTTCATAAAAATTAGATTGTTTGCCTTGGCTGCCTCATCCAATTCTTGCATCGCATCGCTTATATAGGAAGCCGTCACAAGATGCTTTTTATACACTATACAATCTCTTGCTACTTCAATATGAAGATGAGCCGGCAACATGGATATTACAATGTCAGCTTTTTGAATCGCATTTTTTCTTTGATTTTCATCAAATATATCTAAAGCGATAGGGGTCGCATTCGGATGATTGTTTGTCTTTTTTTTGGCTAAAGGCAAGGACAAATCACCAATAATAAGATGCAATTCTTCTGATACCGATTTTTTCAAAAGGTATTGTATCAACGAAGAAGCAGATCTTCCTGCCCCAATAATAAGAATTGTTCTCATGAGTTATTTTATTTTAAAAACGTAACGTTATACATTTCAATATATTCTTTTTGTTAAACAGGATATTTTTATCCCTATTTAAAACAGATTACATTTTGATTATTTTAAAAATATAACACAAACATACAATATTGTTGTATTTATAACAAATGATTTTTAAAAAACATTTATAATTAAAATCAATTTGTCATTTTAAAAATGGTGAAAATATTTAAAATACCTATGATTTAAATTACTAAAAAACTACTTTTATCGTTGCATATAAAATACTTTCAGTTTAAAAATATTAGAAATACTTTTGCCTTTTATAAAACAAAAAATGATGGATAAAAAAATAATTACCACGGCGGCCATTTTTGGAATGATAGCAATAATTTTAGGTGCTTTTGGTGCTCATGCCCTAAAAAAAATACTCACTATTGAACAACTTACCACTTTTGAAACCGGTGTACGCTATCAAATGTACCATGCTTTGTTTTTATTGTTTATTGGAACAACGACAATAATTCGTCAAAAATTTAAAAAAACGATCTATAATTTGACTGTTTTTGGAGTTATACTCTTTTCTGGTTCCATTTATCTGTTGGCTACCAATTCTTTGATGCCAATTGATTTCAAAATATTTGGTTTCGTTACACCAATTGGGGGGATATTTCTTATTTCTGCATGGTTCCTACTATTTTTTGACTTAATAAAACCAATAAAAAAAGAAAAATAAAATTTAATATGGTTCTAAAAAAAATTATACTTTTGCGGTGAAATAAACAACACTCAAAAAAATTTATTTTTTATGGACAACTACGCTTTGTTTACGAAATCGATTTCGTTAAAAGAACTGGGAATTGAAAATGCCAAAATTCAGTATCAACTAACCCCTAATGAGTTACACGATATTACCATTCAATCTGGACAGGGAGTTGAAAATTCTACTGGAGCATTAGCAATAAATACCGGAGAGTTTACAGGACGTTCTCCACAGGATCGTTTCATTGTAAAAGATAGTATTACCGAGGACAAAGTATGGTGGGGAAAAGTAAATATCCCTTTTGAACCAACTGCTTTTGATGCTCTTTACAAAAAAGTTACCGATTACTTATCCAACAAAGAAATTTTTGTTAGAGATTCTTATGTTTGCGCCGATACCAATTACAGATTAAATGTTCGTGTAGTAACAGAAACCGCTTGGGCCAATTTATTTTGCCACAATATGTTTCTTAGACTTACTAATCAAGAACTAGAAAATTTCACTCCGGAGTGGACCGTGATTTGCGCTCCTGGATTCATAGCAGATCCAGCAGTAGATGGAACACGCCAAGGAAATTTTGCAATCTTGGATTTTACAAAAAAGATTGCCTTAATCGGAGGCACAGGATATACCGGAGAAATGAAAAAAGGAATATTCTCTGCATTGAACTTTATTCTACCTGTTTTCAAAAACACATTGCCTATGCACTGTAGTGCTAATGTTGGAGAAGATGGGGATACTGCCATATTCTTTGGTTTGTCTGGAACGGGAAAAACAACTTTATCTGCAGATCCAGCCAGAAAACTAATCGGTGATGATGAGCACGGATGGACTAACGAAAATACCGTTTTCAATTTTGAAGGAGGATGTTATGCGAAAGTGATCAATCTTACTGAAGAGAACGAACCAGACATTTTCAGAGCTATTAAAAAAGGAGCTATTCTTGAAAATGTGGTTTTCAAAGCTGGAACCAATGAAGTTGATTTTGAAGATGTTTCTATCACTCAAAATACAAGAGTAAGCTACCCAATTGACCATATCGATAATATTCAACCTGGTTCTATTGGAAAAAATCCAAAAAACATATTTTTCTTAACTGCTGATGCTTATGGGATTTTGCCTCCTATATCCAAACTAACTGCTGGACAAGCCGCTTACCACTTCATATCTGGATATACTGCAAAAGTAGCCGGAACAGAAGCTGGCGTTACAGAACCACAACCTAACTTTTCAGCTTGTTTTGGAGCACCTTTCATGCCATTACACCCAACAAAATATGCAGAAATGTTGAGCAAAAAAATGAAAGATGCCAATGTAAAAGTTTGGTTAATCAATACTGGATGGACAGGTGGACCTTATGGAACTGGAAGCCGAATGAAATTAAAATACACTCGTGCCATGATTACAGCTGCCTTAAAAGGACAATTAGATGCTGTTGATTATATCAACCATGATGTATTTGGAATTGCAATTCCACAATCTTGCCCAGAAGTTCCTAGTGAAATTCTAAATCCAAGAAACACTTGGGAAGATTCCGAATTATATGATAAAAAAGCCTCTGAATTGGCCTATAAATTTGAAGAGAATTTTGCTAAATTCAAAGAATTCGCAAATGCCGAAATATTGGCAGGTGCACCAATTGCATAAGTTAATTTTTAATTTACTAAAAGAGCTGTTCTTAACTGAACAGCTCTTTTTTTGTTTACAATTAAACCCATAACAAAAAACAAATCAACATTTTACAACATTATTAATTTTTTGGCGTTAAATTTGCATCATCAATCAATCAAAAATCAAATCAATCATGTTAAAACAATTCTTTATCCTTTGCTCAGGAGCTGACAAAGAGCTGCTTGAGGGCTGCTCCGAAGGCGAACAAACCAAATTCGTTGGTATTGGAGCCACCGTTTTTTTCACGGCTGTTATGGCTTTTATAGCCAGTGCTTATGCCCTTTTCACCGTATTTGACAATGTCATTCCCGCATTACTTTTTGGCTTCGTGTGGAGTTTACTTATTTTTAATCTGGATCGTTTTATTGTTTCCACCATCAGAAAAAGAGACAGCTTCGCGAATGAATTTCTGCAAGCCACTCCCCGAATTATTTTGGCTTTTATCATTGCAATCGTGATTTCAAAACCATTGGAAATTAAAATTTTCGAAAAGGAAATCAATACCGTTTTATTGAAAGAAAAAAATGCGATGGCTTTGAATAACAAAAAAGAAGTAGCCAATTATTTCAAGTCGGATTTGGACAAAAACAAAAACGAGATCAAAAGCCTTAAAGCCGAAATCGTCAATAAAGAAAAAGAGGTAAATACGCTTTATGACACCTATATCAAAGAAGCCGAGGGAACAGCCGGAACAAAAAGAATAGGCAAAGGCCCGGTTTTTAAAGAAAAAATAGCCAAACACAATTTGTCTAAAAAAGAATTGGATACCATTCGAAAAAACAATTTAGCTAAAATAGCTGTTTTGGAAAAAGGAACGAAAACATTACAAACCGATTTGGACAAGAAAGTGACCGAAACCCAGCCTATCATCGACGGGTTTGACGGTTTGATGGCGCGAATTAACGCCTTGAATAAATTGCCTTGGATTCCCTCTTTTTTTATAATGCTACTATTCTTAGCGATTGAAACCTCTCCAATTATTGCCAAATTATTGTCGCCAAGAGGAGAATACGATTATAAATTGGAAGACTTAGAAACTGCTCTCAAAGCCACTATAGAGCAAGACAAATACCAACGGGAATTATTAATAAAAACAAGCGCATCAATGCACGACAAAGTTTACGCTGATATCGCCGAGGATAAAAAATTATATGATTTGCAAAGAAAAAATGCAACCGAATTATTAGAACAACAATCCAATAATTTTGTGGAAAAGCAAATGAAAACTTTATAAAAACCACCCCCCCTGTATATAAATTCACGATAGTATTTTATCAAAATAGAGCATAATAATATCCATTATCAAACTGAAAAAAGTTTAGACACACAAATTCATTTTTTTTTATAAAATACTGATATATTGAATTTTATGTCGTTTTTTTTGTTAATTTTATTTAATTAACTTAAAAAAACAAACCTATGGAATTTTTTTATTTTCTTTTAATCGGCGCCATTTCGGGATGGCTAGCCGGGCAACTATGGAAAGGTAGTGGCTTTGGTTTAATCGGCAACATAATTGCTGGAATATTAGGTGGTATCTTTGGAGGCTGGCTTGCCGGTAAATTAGGAATTGGCGGTGGCGGCTTACTTTGGCAAATTATAATTGCGGCTGGTGGCGCTTGGATCTTGCTTTTCATAATTAGTTTATTTAAAAAATAATATCTCAGAAATAATTCATAAAAAAGGGATTTCAATTATTTGAAATCCCTTTTTTATGAATTATTCTAAATTAAAACAGTTAAAGTTTCTTAAATTCTTCTGCCATCTTTTTTTATTAAAAATACAAGACCCATTCAATTCTTGGCAGTACCATTAATTAAAATCGGTGCAACTTTTGGAGAAAGGTCCAAAT
>NZ_DASTTN010000178.1:0-5507 GCF_035760125.1 Flavobacterium sp. | reverse complement strand
ATACCGAAAAGACAGTTTGGATAGCCGAAGTGAGAAAACCTATCTATCATTAGACAGTATCTCGATAAAAAAAAGAATAGAAAGCAGACTGAATTTTGGTCGTAAAATCTTAACCGGATACCTCCCTCTTAAGATTTGGGATTTTGATTTACGCAAAATATTAAGCTACAATAATTATGAGGGATTACGATTGGGAATTGGCGGTATAACTAATGATTTTTTTTCCAAAAAATACCGACTCGAAGGCTACTCCGCTTATGGACTTAGAGACTATAATTTCAAATACAATTTAGGAATTGGTGCCAGAATAGATAAATTCTCCAATACTTGGGTTGGAATAAGCTATACCGATGACCTTAGAGACATCGCAAGTACCGACTATGTTGTCGAAAAAAAAGCATTCAAAATCTATGATCCGCGTTCGATAAATTTTAACACGTTTTATAGATATGAGCATTGGAAAATTGCATTAGAGTCCAAAATTATTCCAAAAGTGGAAAGTGTTTTTGCACTAGCCAATACTTTTGTGACACCCCAATTCAATTACACTTACAATCTAAATGGCAAGTCATACACTACTTACACAATGACTACGGCTACAATCTCTTTAAAATGGAGTCCTTACAGTGATTATATGCAAACCCCAACAGGAAGAATCGAAACCGAAAAAAGGTTCCCCAAATTTACTCTTCAGCTCACTCAATCGCTTCCAGGTGTTTTGAATAATGATTTTACTTATACCAAAATTGATTTCAAAGCTGATTACCAAATCAAGTATTTAAATGGGCAACGCACTTTTTTACTGTTTGAGGCTGGGCGTGCCTTTGGCGACCTTCCACTCCCTCAATTATACAGCAACACTCCAAATAATTTAAACAAGGAAACAATATTTAAGAGAATCACATTTGCGGGTAAAAACAGTTTTGAAACCATGTATTTCAATGAATTTTTCTCCAGTGAACACATGTCTTTTCAGTTCAAACATGGTTTTAATCGAATTTATATTTTCAATAAACTAAAACCTTCACTTGATTTTGTCACCCGAATGGCTTGGGGGAATATGAAAAATCCAGAAAATCACATAGGTCTTCCCTTTAAAACCTTGAATAAGGGCTTCTTTGAATCGGGTATTGAGCTCAACAAAATCTTCAACGGATTAGGACTCGGTGGTTATTACCGCTATGGACCAAACCACTTAAGCAACTTCAAAGACAATATTGCTGTAAAATTGACTTTCATACTCGACTTGGGCATTTAAAAAAAAGGTTCTAAAGATTTTGCCAAAAACTTTAGAACCTTTACAAAAAAACTAGGGCTTAATAATCAATACCGAAGGTGTATTATTGAGCCAGGTACTGTGAGAATCAATCAGTTTTTTCCAGCTTTCAAGGCTAATAATCATTAAATCCTGCTGCTCCAAAAATTCTTTCTTAATTGTTCTTTCTTGCATCATCATAATATGATTGGGTGCTATTTGTTCAATCGAGCGGACAGATTCCTGAATTCCTCTACTGTTTTTTACTTGATCGTCTGCATCCAAAACAGTAATTTGCGAACCATTATTATGTATCAATTTTTGGGCAAATTCTATCAAAAAACCGTCTTCTTTAGAGAAAATTGGCATAAAAACCCGATTGATTTCATCCAACTCTTTATCGACAAGAATTCCGACTGGCATTTTGCTATTAGCGATAATTTGCCTTGTACTTTCATCAAAAGGAGAATTTTCGAATAAGCCTTCTTTACCCGTAATTTTATCAATCAAACGGTCAGGATTGATAATTCGCGTTGTAAAACCAAGTACTTTTCCAAGTAACGTTCCTTCAAAAATAGATTGTCCCAGACCTACCAACAACAAATCATAATCACCATTATTGGCCGTATCCGT
This sequence comes from Flavobacterium sp., assembly GCF_035760125.1. Classification (GTDB taxonomy): domain Bacteria; phylum Bacteroidota; class Bacteroidia; order Flavobacteriales; family Flavobacteriaceae; genus Flavobacterium. The sequence goes on along the minus strand of NZ_DASTTN010000178.1, from coordinate 3,619 downwards.
AATATCAGAATCAATATCATTGGAAACTTTAAAAAGAGTGACTATTTTTTGATTCAAATTTTCAGATTCGGAAATAACGGGCAAAAAGACTTCCTTTTCATGGTCTTTGACATCAAAGGAATGCAACTCTGAACTTAACGACAAATGCATCGCAGTCACAATGGTATTCCCTCCTTGTTTCTTAACCAGACTGTTGGCTATTTTGAGTAACGTTTTCCCTTTTTCGGTCGATGCAAAAGAAATCAGGATTTTGTATTTTCCTTTATTGCTTATTTCTTCAGGGATAATAGTCGGTTTGTCTCTAAAAATATAGTTTATTAAATCCAAAGCCGGTCCGGTCATAAAGGTTGTCACCAAAGCCATAATTACCATCATCGTAAAAATTTGGGTTGACAAAACACCTAGATCATACCCAATATTCAGCACGACCAATTCCATCAAGCCTCGAGTATTCATTAATGTTCCTATAGACAAACTATCCTTCCAGCTATGTCCGACAAACTTTGCGGCAATAGCACTCCCAAAAAATTTTCCCGCTACTGCAACCAAAATAATTACTCCCGTAATTTTCCATAAATGTGGATCATCAATCAATCCTATTTGAGTTCTTAAACCTGTAAAAACAAAGAATAAAGGAAGTAAGACAACCACTGAAACATCTTCAATTTTTTCGATAAAAATAGAACGGAATTTATTATTTTCCGGCATGATTGCCCCAGCCAAGAAGGCTCCAAACAAAGCATGAATCCCTATCAATTCCGAAACATAAGAAGAGAGCAATAAAGTCAAAAAGAAAATAGCAACAACTGGCTTACTCAAACTTTCCCTTGTTGAACTCAAATCGCCAACTTTTTTTAGAAAAGGACGAACCACTTTCAACATCAGCATTACATAGAATACAGCCAAAGCTATAACATATAGTGAACTGGTAAACGAACCCGCTTTTACAATAGCAATTACTGCCGCCAAAATGCACCATGCAGTAATATCATCGGCAGCGGCACAGGTAATAACGATTGCCCCTAATTTTGTCTTGTGAATCCCACGTTCACGAACTATCCCAGCCAAAACCGGAAAAGCAGTAATACTCATTGCAATTCCCAAAAACAATCCAAAAGAAATAAACTCAACCCCTTCTGGAGCAAAAGAATGATAAATAAAATAAGCTAAACCCAAACCTAGTGCAAAAGGAATTATGATACTGGCGTGACTGATAACTACGGCATCATGTGCTTTATTTTTGAGTGCTTTCAAATCGAGTTCCATTCCTATAACAAACATAAAAAGGATTAATCCTATTTGACTCAAAAACTGAAGATTACCCAACGAATCCTTTGGAAACAGCATTGCCGAAAATTCAGGAAAATACATCCCGATTAAAGATGGTCCTAAAACAATACCTGCAATCATTTCACCTATTACGGTTGGTTGTCCAATTTTTCTGCAAACCCAACCAAAAAAACGGGCGACCAAAATAATCGTTATAATTTGAGCTAAAAGAATAGCTAAAGGATGTTGCAAATTTTGCGTCATTGACGTTAAAAAATCATTCCAATGTCCATTTTCTATATGATGAGAAACAATATTTCGTCCGGATTCCAGCATTTTCCCTTTTAGAATAATCCAATAAATCAAAGCCGAAAATCCTCCTATAATGCTCAAATAAAAAAAAGAATTTTTAATATTCTTCATACGACACTCTTTTAAAATTAATTTAAATTTTCATGCAAATATGAGAACTGATTTGGGAGGTATAAAATGAATTTCAATCTAATTTTAAGTCAATGTAACAAGAGTGCAAAACTTTGTAATAAGTTAGATTTTCACTTTCGTCAAAAAATCATTTTTATAGGTATCGCTCAAAACTAACACGATTGGCTTGCCGCTTTTTTCATGAAAAGAGAGTGAAATTTCATTATGATTGAAAAACTGAACCGCCGATATTGCGATAATTTCTTTTTTATTCACTCTGCAAAAATCAGTATTGGGTAGCTGATTTAATAACGAGCCGAAATTGATGTTTTTAAGAATTAAAACACTACCATCTGCCAAATACACTTCTTTGTCCCTACTATCGACCGATGCCGTTTTGATATATTGAATCTGGTCAAAATACAGCAACGTTTTTCCTTTATCAGTATTCAAATTAATAAATTTCTTTGAACTGTCAAGCTTTTGGAATCGTTCCAAAGCTTTGGCGACAGCCCTTTCCAAACGTTCTTTGGTAACTGGCTTAGTGATGTAATCAACTGCATCTATGTTGAAAGCTTCAGCAGCATAATTTTTGTATGCCGTGGTAAAAATTACTAATTTATTTTGGAGCAAATTAGCCAAAGTCAGCCCATCGATTCCTGGCATTTCAATATCAGAAATACACAAATCAAAATCGAGCTTAGGAATCTCTTCCAGTAATTTTTGTGGATCGTTAAACGATTTTATGATTTCTAATTCTGGAATTTGCTCACATAGCATTTTCAGGTAAGTCAAACCCGGCAATTCATCATCAAGCAGTAAACATTTGATTTTTGTATTCAAGCAGATTGATTTTTAAATGAGCAATATAAATGTCATTTTCGACAAATTTATCCAATTTGAACTGATTTTTGTATATAATTTTCAATCGTTGTTCCAATGTCGTGGCACCAATTCCGCTTCTTTCTTTTTTTAATGCTTTCTTCTCTGAAATTTTATTGGAAACCGTCAAATAGAAACAATTATCCTTAAATTCAAATAGTATTGAAATAAAGGCATCGGCACTTTGCAAATCCGCATGTTTAAAGGCATTTTCAATTAAATCAATCGAAATCAACGGTGCCAGGAGATTTTGCTCATACAGCTTTTCTCCTTCATTAATCTTAGTTTTCACTTTCAATTCAAAAAGCGGACTGACTTTAATTTTATTAATTTCAATCAGATTTAATGCAAACTGAATTTCTTCTTTTGGCGAAACAAACTTCTTTTGGCTTTCGTACAAAATATAATCCAAAACATTAGCCAATTTATCTAAAGCAAAATACGTTTGGTATGCATGCGATTGAATCGAGTTCAAAATATTTTTAAAAAGATGAGGATTGAGTTTGGATTCCAATGTTTCCAACTGCAGATTATTTACTTTCATTTCAAGCAAATCAAATTTCTCTTCGACACTCTTTTTGGCTTTGCCGGATTCTATCAATCTATATACAAGATAACAAAGCAACCCGATAAATACCAAAATAATTACCAGCAATACATATATGATGTTATTGTTTTCTTGTACGTTATCCATTTTAGATTTAATTTGAAATGATTAAAAAGAGCGCAACACTATTAATGTGCTGATACAAATTTCAATCCGATTATAGACGATATCAAAGTAAATAAGAAAAAAAGTCTCCAAAAAGTAGCAGGTTCTTTGAATATGAAAATACCAACCAGAACAGTTCCAACAGCTCCAATTCCTGTCCATACAGCATAAGCGGTACCAATTGGCAAAGTTTGGGAAGCTTTGTATAATAGAGTCATACTGATAGAAAGTGAAATAAAGAAACCAATCATCCACAAAGTCGAGGTCATACCCGAAGTCTCTTTGGCTTTGCCCAAACAAGTAGCAAAACCTACCTCAAAAAAACCGGCTATA
>NZ_DASTTN010000177.1:0-5730 GCF_035760125.1 Flavobacterium sp. | reverse complement strand
ATTTGCAGTTGATGCAAAAAAGAATAGGGCTAGGGCAATTAGTTTTAGTGTTTTCATGTTTGTTGTTTTAAATTTTTTTAAACTGCTTTAAAAAGAAAAGAGATAAAGACTCTTTTGATTTTGATACTACAAAGTTCATTCACAAACCCACAAATCCTGTTATAGTATTTCTAGTAAATATTTCATAATTCACGGATTGTAAATCCAAAAAAAAGGCTGTTTTACAACAACCTCCTTTCTCAAAAAAACATGAAGTAAACAAATAGTTAGTATGAAGTTTTCAATTCAACTCTTCTGTTTTTAGCTCTACCAGAAGATTTTGCGTTACTGGCAATTGGTTTACCATCTCCAAATCCTAAAGCTATTAATCTGCTTTCGGGAATCCCTTTGCTTATTAAATAGGTTCTAACAGATTCTGCACGTTGTTTTGACAAGTCTATATTAGCGAGGTCACCACCCACATTATCAGTATGACCACCAATTTGCAAATCGGTTGCATTATAACGTTTTAATATGACCACCAAATAATCAAGTTGAACATATGAAGACATTTTTAGTTCAGCACTACCATTTTCAAAGAAAAGTTTACCTGCAATATCCGCTATTTTTTTGACATCTACTGGTGCAATTGTTGGACAGCCCTTGTCAACAATATTCCCTTTTTCGGAAGGACAACGGTCAACATTATCAGTAACACCATCTCCATCTGTATCAGCACAACCTTTTAATGCTAATGGTCCAGCAGCATCAGGACAAAGATCCACCTCATTGGCTACACCATCATTATCATTATCCAAAGGACATCCAGATGCATTTACTTTGTAACCTGCAGTTGTATTTGGACATTTATCATCAATGTCTGCAACACCATCATTATCTACATCAGGGCACCCTTTTAGAGCTAAGGTACCAGCAACATCAGGACAACGATCTTTAGAATCGGCTACTTCATCTTTATCTATATCTGGACACCCATTCAAAGTTGCTAATCCAGCAGTATCTGGACATTCATCCTTGTAATCTGCAACACCATCGATATCTTTATCAAGAGGACATCCAGTTTTGTCTACAGCTACACCAGCTGGTGTGCCTGGGCATTTGTCATTTTTATCGGCAATCCCATCATTATCGGCATCTTTTATTTCATTAAAAAGAGTAGCTGTTAAACCTCCAACTCCATAAAAAGAAATGTCGGTTTTATAACTATCATTTCTCAAATCTCCTTTATACCGCTTTTCTCCAACAGACATTCCAATATTATTTTTCCGGTCTTTGGTTTCTGCTGCGGTAATATATGTAAATGCTAAGCATGTACATATGAATAGTAATTTTTTCATTTTGTGTGTTTTTTAATTATTCATATCAAAGGTCATTCTCAAATTGAGTTTTTTAGTTATATAACTTTTTTAATTAGTTACATGATTCACACCTTTTTAGATGAGGATGTTTGATGGTAAATAGTAGTGGTTTGTAAAATCTGTGCAAAAAAATAATCACACAGATTTGAAAACTTTAAAGTGTGATATTGGGTAATGAATTATTCAATAGGTGTTATGATTTTGTCAAATAGCCTTGGAAAGGGTAAGGTGTTTTTTTGCAAAAGGAAAATAGTATACTATTGTTTAGAATATGGTATACTTCTTTTTTTTAAAATATCTCAGAATTTCAACTCTTTGATGGCAATTTTAAAGAGCTCTTCTCTTTTCTGTAAAAGCCATATTAGATTTTTTAAAAGCTTCTGTCTTAAAATCAATTTGAATGATGCGAGAATCATCTGCACCATTTTTTGAAGAAGTTATTTTACCCACTTTGCAATTACTTTTAGGAATGAACAGGAATTCTTTTTCTACTTTATACATCTTTATATTTTTATTGGATTTATTTAATCTTTAGAATACAAAGATGAAAGTTTATGAAGTGAATATGATTATATAACTTTTGAAAATAGTTGTAGAATTTACAGATATATTTTTTTAAACAACTGTAAATTAGGCTTGTAATGGCTTTTTTCTAAAATTCGACCTGATAAATCTAAGATTCATCTTTTGTGGTTCGTACTAAACTGATTCCTGACATAAAGAAGATTACTCCCAAAACACCGTAAATGACTAAGGCTTTCATGTCTTTTTCACTTCCCGAAGTGTTCGTAAATATTACGGCTTCATAAATTAGGGCACCGATACCAAGAGCTGTTAATAATGCACCAAAGATTCGTTTGATATTCATGATTTTTATTTATTAAATTTATATTGTTTTAGAGTTTGAAATCATTTTAATTACATTCTTTCCATATACCAACTCAATTCTTTTTTTATTTTTCTTAATTCAAAAAGTGATGATATTATTTTTTGTAGACGAACAAAGGCTGTTTCGCTTTTGACAACATAATCAAAGGCTTGATGGTGCATACAATCGATAGCAACATCTATTTTGTCTTGAGAAGACAGCATAATAACAGCAATCTCTGGATTGAATTCTTTTATTTTATCCAAAGTGTCAATACCGTTTATGGCATTTTTATCAATACCGTCTAGATGATAATCTAAAATAATAACATCAGGATTATTGGATAAATTGGTCAAGCAAAGTTCTCCGGTAGAGTAGGTTTCTATTTCAAAATCAGCATGATCCAAAAACTCAATTTCCAAAGATTTCAAGAATAGGGCGTCATCATCGACTAAGAACAGTTTTATTTTGTTTGAGGTATTCATTTTAAGGTTTTTTTTAATGTTTCTAATTCTAGTTCTAATTCTTTACAGGCCTGCATACATACATCTTCAAGTTTCAATACCATACTTTCCATTTCATCATTTTGCTGTTGTATCGCCACAAATTCCTGAATTTTTTTTGCCATATTTTCAAAATCGGAATGCATTCCCATAATTGAAAATGATGGAATCATTTTGTGAATGGCAGCATTTAACAAATTCCAATCTTGAACTAACAAGCTTTTTTTTAACGTATTAATTAAGTCAGGTGTTTGTTCCAGATACAGACCAATCATTTCAATCATCAATTTTGGATTGGATTTAGTGCGGTGGTTTAAGTAATCTAAATTGATGCATTTTATTTTTTCAACTTCTGAAACTTCCGCTTTGTTATTTTTGCTTAGTTTTGAATTTTTAGGCTTTTGTATTAACCCAACAATTTTACTGTACAATACTCTTTCATCTATAGGTTTTGCAATATAATCGTTCATGCCCACAGCTTTGCATTTTGCCAAATCTACCGTAGTGACATCTGCAGTCAGAGCAATGATGGGAATAGTCAAATTCAATGTTTCTCTAATGTATTCTGTAGCTTCAAAGCCATTCATTTCAGGCATTTGTAAATCCATCAAAACAATATCATATTGATTTGTTTTGAGTTTTTCGATGGCAATTTTTCCGTTTTCGGCAATGTCACGTTTAAAACCAAAATCATCCAATACCGTTTTCATAAGCAATTGATTCAGGGCCATATCTTCGACCACCAATACTCTGATGCCTTTAATTTCATTATTCAATTCCATGATTTCATTTTCTAGTGCCGCATCTTCTGTCGTTTTTAGAAAAGGTAAAGTAAAACTAAAACGAGAATACTCATTTACTATGCTTTTAACCCTGATGCTGCCTCCTTGAGATTCTACCAATTGTTTTACAATGGCAAGTCCAAGACCTGTTCCACCGTATAATCTGGAAGTGCCACTTGATGCTTGTTGGAAATTTTCAAAAATACTTTCCATTTTATTTTCGGAAATACCTATCCCTGTGTCATTAACAGCAAATTCTATGATTACTTTTTCATCGTCTTCAAACATTAAATGAACACTTACGGTAATTACTCCTTTACTCGTAAATTTCACGGCATTACTTACTAAATTTAAAATAATTTGATGCAATCGAACAGGGTCACCTAATAAAATTTCTGGAATTTTATCGTCATAGTCCGAAACTAGTTTTAAGTTTTTTTCCTGAATTTTGGTTTCAAATAAATGAAGCATTGAGGACAATGATTTTTTAATTTTGAAAGGGGTTTCTTCAAATGTCATTTTTCCAGCATCTACTTTTGCTAAATCGAGAATGTCATTTATAAGGACAATTAAAGCATCGCCACTCATTTTTATTGCCATAAGATATTCTTTTTGCTTGGCTGATAATTCCGTTTTTAGAACTACTTTTGTAAATCCAATAATGGCATTCATCGGTGTCCTAATCTCATGACTCATATTCGACAAAAACTGCTGTTTCGCTTTTACAGCATTTACTGCAATTTCTGTAGCCAATTCGGCTTTGCTTTTGGCTTCTTCGGCTAGTGCAGTTGCCAATTCTGCAAAAACCTTGGCCTCTAATAATTCTGTTGCGATTCTTTTTTGTTCCGTAATATCTCTGGCTACGACGACAGCACCAACTACATTTCCTAAATCATCTTTGTAAACTGAACCGTTAAACAAAACATCGGTAAATTTTCCGTCCATTATCGTAAGTGGATAATCAACAACAAAACCTTTTGAAAAGACTTTTTTATATCCATCTCGTGCTTTTTGAGGTTCTGTGAAATAATCAAAAAAATCAGAACCAATTAGTTGATCTCTGGATACACCTGTAACTTGTACAGTTGCATCATTAGTGTCTGTAATTTTTCCTTTGGGCGAAATGGTAAATAAAGGATCACGGCTGGCTTCAATCAAACTTAAAGAATATTGCGAAGCCAATTTAAGGGAGTAACTATGGGCTTCTAATTCTTTGTTAGCAATTTCACGTTTCTTTTTCTCTTTGCTTTGAAATTCGAGTTCAAGATCTGCAATTACGAGCTCGGCAGCTCTTTTTTCTTTTTCTTTGTTTTGAAAAGCCAATTCTTTATTAGCGTTTCTCAATTCGAGTGCCCATTTTTGGCCGGCTATATCCCTTGCTACAATGACAACGCCCTTAATACTTCCAAGATAGTCTCGATATAAAGAACCATTAAATAGTACTTCGGTTAATTTTCCATTTTTGTGGCGAATGGTAAGCGGGGAATCTGAAACGGAATTTTTAGAAAATACTTCTTGATAGGCTTCATGGGCTTTGTTGGGTTCTGTAAAATAATTTTTGAAGTAAGTTCCTGTCAATTCTTTTCGTGATTTTCCAGTAATAGATATCAACGCTTCATTCATATCCATAATTATTCCTTCAGTACTTATAATTACCAAAGGATCCAGATTGGATTCGATTAAGCTACGAACATATTGTGATTCTTGCATGGATAGGCGTGGCATATTTTGTTAAATTTATTGTTGGGTTTGCAAAATGATATCGCAATTAATTCCCGATATCTTCGATAGGGCTACGTCTTTTATCTTTTAACTGTTTAAAGTGAGTAGGAGATAAGCCTGTAACTTTCTTGAACTGACTTGATAAATGCGCCACACTACTATATCCCATTTTCCAAGCAATTTCGGTGATATTTAGTTCACCATAAATAATTAATTCTTTAATTCTTTCGGTTTTGTGTGAAATGATAAATTGCTCTATTGTAGTTCCTTGCACTTCAGAAAAAAGATTGGACATATAGGTGTAATCGTGGTTTAATTTTTCATGCAAATAGTCCGAAAAATTAATTTTAATATTTTCATCGGTATGATGAACTAATTCAATAATTACGTTTTTTATTTTCTCGATAAGCATGGCTCTCTTGTCATCCATTAATTCGAGTCCCGAATCAATTAAGCCTATTTTAAGTTGCTCTCTTTGGAACATAGTAATAGCCTCC
>NZ_DASTTN010000176.1:0-4601 GCF_035760125.1 Flavobacterium sp. | reverse complement strand
ACCATAAGTAAAATTATCGGATGATAGATTAAAAAACTTGCTATATTTGCACACTTCAGACAAGAAATAACCATAAATCTTAGCGCCTTAACGGCATCAAACAAACATGAAATCAATCGTATTTCGCGAAATAAAATCCTTTTTTGGTTCACCAATCGGGTATTTAGTAATTGCCCTTTTCTTAATTGGGAATGGGTTATTCCTTTGGGTTTTTGAAGGAGATTATAATATTCTAAATACCGGTTTTGCCGATTTAACACCATTTTTTACCCTAGCTCCGTGGATCTTAATCTTCTTGATTCCTGCGGTAACCATGCGTAGTTTCTCAGACGAAAAAAAACAGGGAACACTTGAATTATTACTTACAAAACCTATTAGTCTTTGGGAAATCGTAAACGGAAAATTCTTGGGCGCTTTTCTATTAATAGTAATGGCTATTATCCCTACTTTTATTTATGTGGAAGTGGTTTGGAATTTGGGTTCACCCGAAGGAAATCTTGACTTAGGAAGTACTTTAGGTTCATATTTCGGTTTATTGTTTTTAATAGCCGCTTATTCTGCAATTGGGATTTTTACTTCATCTATTTCAGAAAATCAGATTGTATCCTTTATTATTGCTGTTTTTCTATGCTTCTTTTTCTATTTTGGATTCCAAGGATTAGCTTCTATTTTACCAAGTTTTTCTTCATTTATTTCTTATTTCGGAATGCAAGATCACTACAAGAGTATGAGCCGAGGCGTTATAGACACTAGAGATGTAATCTATTTTGTTAGCATTGCTGTTCTTTTCCTCTCTTTCACAGTCTTTAATTTAAAATCTATTAAATCGTAATGAAAGCATTCAATATAAAAAACGCCAAATCCTTATTGATTACTGTTGCGATAGTATTTCTTTTAAATATCATTAGTAATTTCTTTTTTCATCGTTTTGATTTAACCCAAGACCATAGATATACCCTATCACCTACTACTTTAAAAATTCTTAAAGACGTAAAGAATCCTTTGTCTATCAAAGTCTATTTGCAAGGCGAACTGCCTGCTGAATTCAAACGACTACAATTGGAATCCAAACAACTGTTGGAAGAATTTCAAGCATATAATTCTAATATTATCATCGAATTTGTAGATCCTTTGGAAAACAAAGACGAAAGTATGGACAATATTAAAGAATTGTATAGAAAAGGCTTAACACCAATAAACATAACTGTTGATGACAAAGGAAAACAGTCACAATCAATGGTTTTTCCTTGGGCAATTGCAGTTTATAATAACAAAGAAGTGAATATTACATTGTTAAAGAACATTATGGGAGCTTCTACCACGCAAAAAGTGATTGGTTCTGTTCAGCATCTTGAATATTCTATTTCAGACGGAATAAATAAAATTTCCAAAGACAAACAAAAGAAAGTTGCTATCATAAAAGGAAACGGAGAACTTCAGGAACGTCACATTGCTAAATTCCTGATGCAAGTACGCGAAAGCTATTTCATTGGACCATTCACTTTGGATTCGGTTGCCAAAAATCCAGAAGGAACTTTAAAATCATTACAAAATTATGATTTGGCTGTTATTGCCAAACCAACCGAAGCTTTTACTGATGAAGAAAAACTGGTTCTAGATCAATTTATTATTCACGGCGGAAAAACCCTTTGGCTTATCGATCAAGTCAATGCCGAAATGGACAGTCTTTATAATCCTTCGGGAGCTACATTGGCATTTCCAAAAGACTTAAATCTAAACGATATGTTCTTCAAATATGGAGTTCGAATCAATCCTGACTTGGTCAAAGACGAACAAGGAAGTCCTATAAAATTAGCCAGTGGAGAACAAGGGAGCGGAACACAATACCAGGATTTCAACTGGAAATTTGCACCTCAAGTATATCCTATCAGCAAACATCCGATTGTTAAAAATCTGGGAGGTATCAAATTTGATTTTGCCAATGCGATGGATACTTTAAAAAACGGAATTAAAAAAACAGTTTTATTGCAGTCTTCCGCTTACTCAAAAAAAATAGGAACTCCTGTAGAAATCAGCCTTAATATGGTTTCCGAGCAGACTTCGCCAACTGATTACCTAAATAAAGGAAATATCCCAATGGCAGTTTTATTGGAAGGTTCTTTTCATTCCATGTTTGAAAATCGCATTTTGCCTTTTGAAGAAAAATCATTTCAAGCCAAAGGAACGGAAAGCAAAATGATTGTAATTTCGGATGGAGACATTATAAAAAATCAATTGGATAAAACAGGACAACCTGTAGAATTGGGCTATGATCAACGATCTGGAAATTTATACGACAACAAGGATTTTATGATGAACTGCGTCAATTATCTATTGGATGATACCGGACTTATTAACATTCGAAGCAAGGATCTTGATTTACCATTATTGGATAAAGAAAAAGTGTATGAAAACTATACCTTTACCCAATTCATAACTATCGGGCTTCCAATCTTAATTTTGCTACTGTTTGGCCTCGGATTTACGTTCCTTAGAAAAAGAAAATACAGTAAATAGATGTTAATAAAAAATTTGCAATACTAGAATAGTTTACAATATATTTGTAAAGTGTATTCTAAATTTTAATTCAGAAAAAGCACACCATTAAAAACAAAACAATACAGATGAAATTTATAGTATCGAGTTCGTACTTATTAAAACAATTACAAGTTTTAGGTAGCGTTATCAACAGTAACAACACTTTGCCAATCTTGGATAACTTCTTATTTGAATTAAATAATAACGAATTAACTGTTTCGGCTTCGGATTTAGAGACTACTATGTCTGCCACATTGGCTATCGACTCCAAAAGTAAAGGAAGTGTTGCAGTACCTGCAAAATTATTATTGGAAATCCTTAAAACCTTTCCAGAACAACCCCTAACTTTTACAGTTGAAGAAAACAGCACTATAGAAATTAGTTCAAACTCAGGAAAATATGCTTTGGCATATGCTCCAGGTGAAGAATTCCCAAAATCAGTAAACTTAGACAACCCATCAGTAACTCTAGTACCTGCAGATGTTTTGGCGACTGCTGTCAGCAAAACTATCTTCGCAGCTGGTAATGACGATTTACGTCCGGTAATGTCTGGTGTTTTCTTCCAGTTTTCTCCAGAAGGTTTAATTTTTGTGGCTACTGATGCTCACAAATTAGTAAAATACGCTCGCTCTGATGTAAAAGCATCTCAAGTGGCTGAGTTTATTATGCCAAAGAAACCTTTGAATATTTTAAAAAGTATCCTAAGCAGTTCAGATGCTGAAGTAAAAATAGAATACAACGATTCGAATGCTACTTTCTCTTTCGACAACTACATTTTGTTATGTCGTTTAATCGATGGAAAATATCCGAATTATGAAGCGGTTATCCCAAAAGAAAACCCAAACAAATTGATGATGGATCGTTCTCAATTCTTGAGTTCTGTACGTCGTGTTGCTATTTTCTCTAACAAAACAACACACCAAATTCGTTTGAAAGTTGCTGGAGCCGAATTGAATATTTCTGCCGAAGATATTGACTACTCTAACAAAGCAGAAGAAAGATTGACTTGTGATTACCAAGGAGACGATATGCAAATAGGTTTCAACTCTCGTTTCTTGACCGAAATGTTGAACAACCTACAATCAGACATGATTATGCTCGAAATGTCATTACCAAACAGAGCTGGAATCCTAACTCCAATAGATGGACTAGAAGAAGGCGAAACCGTAACAATGCTTGTGATGCCAGTTATGCTAAACAGCTAGTTACTTCAAAATACTAAACTAACCAAAACCATTTTTATATTTGAAAAGACCGAAATTCCTAACCAGAGTTTTGGTTTTTTTTTGGACTAAACTCAAGAAAAACTAAAAGAAAATCCAGCAAACAAATAAGTGATCTGTGTCCTTGCGAAGCACGAAGCAATCTCATATCGTATATCCTTCAAGATAATTTACTTTACTTATTCTGAGTGAGATTTCTTCATACCTCACAAAGACAAACAGTAACTAAAAGCTGAAAAACGCTAAATAACCCCCATTTTCTTCATCAAGAAAGTAGCACTCTTGTTTTTGCAAATGCCGTCACGAAGCGTGTAATCAAAATGCAATTCGTTGTTACTGATTTCGACTTCAAAACATTTGTTGGTAAGAATATCCGGAAACTCATTTGTGGTCAAACAAACCTCTATATCGTGTGTGGCGATTGCTCCGATTGCGTTTTTGGCAATTACTTTTTTAACTACTTCGATTGTTCCATTACGTTTATCATCCGAGTTGGTTCCTCTCAAAATTTCGTCCAAAAGAACAAAAGCGGGATTCGCTTCCAATTCATTCATAATTTGCTTCAAACGCTTGATTTCGGCGAAGAAATAAGACTCGCTGTCGGATAACGAATCAGATAGTCGCATAGACACTAAAACCGGCAAAGGATGTACATTCGCCTGACTAGCACAAACTGGAGATCCCATTCCCGTAAGAACCATATTAACTCCTAAACTACGCAAGAAAGTACTTTTCCCGGACATATTGGAACCAGTCAGAATCATAAACGACTGTGGATAAAACTTTACCTCATTCCCTACTCTTGTGTTCGGGTTTAATAAAGGATGGCTTAAATTGGAA
>NZ_DASTTN010000175.1:0-8129 GCF_035760125.1 Flavobacterium sp. | reverse complement strand
AACAAGTTTTAGAAAAACTTACCTCTCCTTTTATCATGATTGACCACCATCAATTGCCAGACAATTATGCAACCTACACCTATTCGGATGTTGCTTTTGGTTCTACTTGTGAAATGGTGTATAATTTCATTTCTTTCCTGGACAAAAAACAAGATTTAGACAAAACTATTGCTACTTGTATTTACACTGGAATCTTGACCGATTCTGGTTCATTTCGATTCCCGAAAACTACCGGAACAACCCACAGAATTATTGCTGAATTAATTGACCTTGGAGTAGAAAACACTTTAATCCCTACATTATTATTTGACAATAGTTCGTATAACCGTTTACAACTATTGGGTCGTGCTTTACAAAACATGAAAGTAATGATGGATCATAAAACATCTTATACTTCACTGACTCAAGAAGAATTAAACAGTTTTAATTATGTTAAAGGTGACACAGAGGGAATTGTTAATTATGGTTTAAGTATAAAAGGAATTGTTTTTACCGCTATTTTTATCGAAAACAAGGAAGAAGGAATCATCAAAATTTCTTTCCGTTCGCAAGGTAATTTTGATGTAAATCAATTTGCCCGAGATCATTTTCAAGGCGGAGGGCACAGTAATGCTGCTGGAGGAAAATCAGAAGTTTCGATGGAAGAAACGCTTCACAAATTTGAAAGTTTAGTTCAAAAATTAAAAATATAATAGCCCATGAAATATTTCAAAGTATTGCTAATTACTTTTTTTGCTGCCATATTATTCACGAGCTGCAAACAGCATCAAGAAGCCAGAAGACCTGTTTCACAATCATCTGGAAGCTTTATGAAACAATCTATTGCCCGAAATAAAAAAATGATTGCTGGAGAAGAAGACCAAATCGAAGCTGTAATAAAGAGTGATCCTACCAAAAAATACATAGCCTCTAAAAAAGGATATTGGTATTATTACGAAACCAGAAACCTGACCGACAGTCTTACTCCAAAAAAAGGAGATATTGCTTTTTTTGATTATGAACTAAAAGATTTGAAAGGGAATATTATTTATTCCCAAGAGGAATTAGAACCACAAATCTATAAAGTAGACAAGCAGGAAATCATGATGGGATTGAGAGATGGAATAAAACTAATGCGAAAAACAGAAAAAGTACACTTCCTTTTCACTTCACACATGGGATATGGTTATCATGGTGACAATAACAAAATAGGAACGAATCAACCTTTATTTTGCACAGTAACGCTTCGTGATTTTATGCCTGAATCTAAGTATAATGCCCAAATTCAACCCAATACAGTTGCAAAAGCCGCCGCGCCTATGCCTATAAAACCCAAATCAACCATAAAAGACACGTTAACAAATTAAAAAAAGCAGGATGAAAAAAAATATTTTATTTGCACTATTTCTCATTACAACTTTAATTTCTTGCAACAAAGAGCACAACAATCTACCCGATGGTTTATATGCTGAAATAGAAACCAACAAAGGAAGTATTCTATTACAGCTAGATTATAAAAAAGCGCCAGTAACAGTTTCTAACTTCATTACATTGGCAGAAGGCGAAAATGAGTTTGTTGTCAATGATACTTTGAAAGGAAAACCATTTTACAACGGATTAAAATTCCATAGAGTTATCAAAGATTTCATGATACAAACTGGTGATCCATTAGGAACAGGATCCGGAGATACAGGATACAAATTCAAAGATGAGTTTAGCGATTTGAAATTTGACAAAGGTGGAATTTTGGCAATGGCCAATAATGGACCTGGAACCAATAGCAGCCAATTTTTCATCACCCACTTAGAAACTCCTTGGTTAGATGGGAAACACACTATTTTTGGACATGTAGTAGATTACAACCTTGAAGTAGTGAATAAAATAGAGCAAGATGATTTTATAAAAAGTATAACTATCATCCGAAATGGTGAAGATGCCAAGAAATTTGATGCTAAAAAAACTTTTTATGATTATTTCAAAATAGAATCTGAAAGTCAAAAACAAAAAGTAGCAGCAGAAGCCGCTGCCAAAAAGGAATATGAAGCCAAATATAAAGCAGTTTGTGATCAAAAAGTAGCATCTTTTGCGGAATTAAAAAGTAAAGCTATCAAAACAGCAACTGGGCTTCAATATGTGATTACTAAAAAAAGTGGAGGCAAAAAACCAGCTATGGGTTCAACTGTTTATATTCATTATGCAGGGTTTTTGGAAAATGGCACTTTATTTGACACAAGTATTGAAGACGTGTCCAAAACTTTTGGAAAATTTGACCCAGCAAGAGCAGCTGCCAATCAATATACACCGATTCCATTTCAAGCAGGAAGAAAAGACGGTTTGATTCCTGGTTTTATCGAAGGAATAGAAAAAATGTCTATTGGAGACAAAGCAATTATTTTTATCCCATCACATCTTGCATATGGAGAAGCTGGTGCAGGTGATGTTATTCCACCAAATACCAATATCATTTTTGAGATTGAGTTAATGGAAAAAATGCCTAATTAATTTAAAAAGTTCGAAGAAGCTAAGAAACAGTCGCTAAGTTTTTTACTGATTTCTATCTTAACATATTCTAAACTTAGCGCCTTAGTGCTATATTAATAATAAAAAACAAACCATATAATTTCTAAAAAATGAAATCTAAAATCACATTATTACTCTTTTTAGGGTTATTCAATTTACACGCACAAAGCACAAAAAAAACAGTTCCCACAAAAAAACCAGGAACAACAACCGTAAAAGCTCCTATAACTACTTCCGAAGGTATTTATGCCACTATCGCAACCAACAAAGGGAATATCACTGTTGAATTGTTTTACAAAAAAACTCCTGTTACAGTAGCCAATTTTATAAGCTTGGCTGAAGGAAAAAATCCATTTGTAACCATTGAAAGACTAAAAGGAAAACCTTTTTTTGATGGCCTAAAATTTCACAGGGTGATCAAAGATTTCATGATTCAAGGTGGTGATCCTAACGGTAATGGTTCTGGTGGACCTGGTTACGCTTTCAAAGACGAATTTACCGATTCAAAATTTGACAAAGCCGGAATTCTTGCCATGGCAAATTCTGGTCCCGCTACAAATGGAAGTCAATTTTTCATCACACACAAAGACACACCTTGGTTAAACGGAAAACATACTATTTATGGTCAAGTAACACAAGGAATGGCAGTAGTGAATGCTATTGCACAAGATGATGTAATCACAAAGATTACTATTTCCAGAAAAGGGGAAGCTGCCAAAAAATTTGATGCTGCAAAAGTATTCACTGACTATTACGGAAATAAAGCGGTTGAAGAGAAATTAAAAGCTGAAAAAGAAGAAAGTGAAAGAACTGCAGCAAATGCAATTGCTTTAAAAGAATTCGCTAACGGCCAAACAACTGCTAGTGGTTTAAAATACATTGTATTAAAAGAAGGTACAGGTGCAATACCAACATTAACCAGTAATATCAAAGCACATTATACAGGAAGTTTTGTCAATGGTACTGTATTTGATAGCAGTGTTCAACGCGGAGAGCCAATCGATTTTAATTTAAATCAGGTAATTAAAGGTTGGACAGAAGGGCTTCAATTGATGAAGGAAGGCGCAAAATATAAATTTTACATACCTTATACTTTAGCTTATGGAGAACGAGGATATCCTGGCGCTATTCCTCCAAAAAGTGACTTAATCTTTGAAGTAGAATTGATTAAAATAAATCAATAAATATTAAATAATTATAAATAAAACCCAACAGATTTAAAGAAACTGTTGGGTTTTATTATTTATATAAAATGAACTAAACTACTTTTTAAACTTCCAGTCAAATTCATCTTTGTTATTGATTATTGCTCCAATTTCAAATTTAACTATTTCATCAAATTCGGTTTGAAGAATAATCCAATTTTCTTCATTGAAATAATTTTCGAAAGTATCGAATTCTTCTTGAGTAAATTTGGTTATTCCTTTTTGAGTCAGATCCTTTTTTACATCCGCAATTTTTCTATTGATGATTTTATTACCAAACAATTCCAAATTTGGGCTTGACGCCACTAAATATCCTAGTTTTAAATCTTCTTCAACATAAAAAGTCAACCTAATTTTAAGATTGTTATAAACAAAAATAACATTATCATCTTCGTCTTTGTAATTTTTATTGGGTTTTCCATAAATAGCAATAACATCATTTTGCTTCATTCCGAAAATGAGTTTATCAATTCCGTTTTTTGGATTTATTTTCATATATAGATAATATTTTTTATTTTTTATAAGAGCTTACAAAGGTATCCCTTTTTAAGGAAATTTCGTTTTGAATACCAAAAACAAAAGTTACAATTAAAAAAGAAAAATTCCATTCTTTACAAAAATGAAATAAATATTTATCAGTAAATACAAACTTGCAACTTTATGACAAAACAATTATTAACTAAATAATTACATTAAAAAATCAACATTGTCTCAAATTCGTTATAACAATTAATAAATACAAGAAGAATATTCTCTAAAAAAAATAGAGTTAAAACAAACTTAATACTACAAAAGAATATATATCACGTATTTTGTCGATCAAAAGACAACGCACATCTATATGTTTATTATTTTTGGTACAATTCTTGAGTAATTGCGATACATATTTTCTATTTTAATAAAAAAGCTACAATGAATATTCTTCATAAAATAAATAAATGGATAATATGCCTAATCATAATAGGTAACTTAGCTTATAGTCAAAATTCAGAATCAATAGCTACATTAAAAATAAAACTTCAGAAAACTACTGAAGACACTACAAGAATCAACGTTCTAAACAGATTGGCCAGCAGTTATTTTTACACAAATCCAAAAGCAGGAATTCCTTATGGAGAAAGAGCACTTAAACTGGCAACAAAAATAAACTGGAAAAAAGGAATTGCTTTATCATATAATCATCTTGGGGTATTCCAATGGGTATTAACTGATTACAGCAAAGCCATCAACTATTTTTACCTGTCATTGTCATCATATGAAAAACTAAAAGACCAAAATGGTATTTCGGAAGCTTATAACAATTTAGGATTGGCATACGTTGAAATAAAAAAAAACGATCAGGCGTTTAAATACTTCAATAAGGCATTTGAAATAAATAAAAGAACTGGCAACAAAGTATCGATGGTTTATAACTTGAATAATATAGCCACGGCCTATTACAATCAAAAAAATTACGCAAAAGCTCTTGAATATTACACAAAATCAAAAGATCTAAATCTTTTAATGCATGATTTAAATGGTTTAGGATATTGTTATTCCAAAATTGGAAAAATATATTCGGATCAAAAAAACTACGCAAAGAGCTTGGACTATTTTGAAAAAGCTTTAAAAAGTTACGATAAAAATCAAACTTATAACATTGGAAATAACTACATAGAAATGGGGATTGTCTATTATAAAATGGCTTTAGAAAATTCAAACAACAAAAAGCAATTATTAGCGCAATCTGTTCAATATCTAAACAATGCAGCACATTTATTTACAGAAACAGGAATATTAGACCGACTGAGCATTTGCTATCTTGAACTTTACAAAACCAAAAAAGAACAAGGTAACTTCGTCGAGGCTTTAAATTCTTTTGACAAACATAACGCGATAAAAGATTCACTATTTTCAAATGAAAGCCAAAACAAATTAACGAATCTTCAATCTAAAAGAGAAATTGACTTAAGAGATAAACAAATTGAGATTCAAAAACTTAAAATAAATAATGATTCTAGAAAAGTATATCTATTAGTAACTATTACAATCTCAATTGCAATACTTTTTATTTTATTTTTCTGGCTGTATATATCGAAAAGAAATAGGAACGAGTTACTATTGAATAAAAATGAAGAAATATCAAACATCAATAAACAAAAAGACAAATTTTTCTCCATCATTGCACATGATTTGAGAGGACCTTTCAATGGGTTCTTAGGATTAACAGAACTATTGGCAGAAGAAATTGATGATATAGATAAAGAAGAAATCCAATTTGCCGCGATCAACATGAGAAGTTCTGCTACCAATTTGAATCGTCTTTTGGAAAACTTACTGGAATGGTCAAGAATGGAGCAGGGATTGATTCCATTTTCTCCACAAGAAAGTAATTTGGGCGAAGTTGTAAAAGAATGTATAGCACCACTTCAAGATGCTGCCAATAAAAAAGTCATAACAATCGAAACAATTATAGACCAAAATCTCAAAATTTTTGCAGATCATCACATTTTGCAATCCGTTATCCGAAACATTTTGTCTAATGCATTGAAATTCACACCAAAAAAAGGAATGGTAAAAATACATGCCCTAGAAGATCAAAAGAACACTATTATTTCAATAGCAGATTCTGGAATAGGAATGAATACCAAAATGATAGAAAACATATTCCAACTTGATTTTAAAACAAATAGAAGGGGAACTGATGACGAACCAAGTGCTGGATTAGGACTTATACTTTGCAAAGAATTTGTGGAGAAACACAGTGGGAAAATTTGGATCGAAAGTGAAGAAGGAAAAGGTTCTACTTTTAATTTTAGTTTTCCAAAAAATCATATGATCAATGCCATTTAAGGCGACTTAAAATAACCAAAATGAAAAAAAATATCATTTTTATTTGTCTACTTTTTATCGGCATTAAATCATTTTCACAAAAAAGCCAAGAACAGAAAATTGACTCTTTAAAAACAGTACTAAGTCAAAGAACAGTAGATACCAATAAGATAAAAGCGCTTAACGGCTTGTCTATACTACTGTATTACAAGGATTCTCAAAAAAGTTTACAATATGCTAAATCTGCATATGAACTTTCAAAAAGAATTAACTATAAAAAAGGAATCGCATCTTCATACAGCAATTTTGGAGTTTACTATTGGCTAAAAGCAGATTTCCCAAAAGCATTAGATTATAATTATAAATCACTTCACTTATTTGAAAATCTAGACGATAAAAAGGGGATTTCCAAAACAAATAATGGACTAGGAACTATTTATGTTGAATTTAAAAATTATAAACAAGCGCTCTCTTGTTATAAAAAAGCATTAAAAGTAAGTCAGGAAATAAAAGATAGAAAATCGATTGCCACATTCTTAAATAACATTGGAGATGTTTATCTAAGAATGAAAGAATATCAAAAAGCATTAAGTTATTTTGACAAAGCAATTAGAATGAATGCTTATGAAAAGAGCAGTTTTGAATCTGGGCTAAACTATACTAACATAGGCATTACATTAAATTTTCTTAAGCAATATCAAAAATCAATAGAAGCTTGTAATAAATCCATTGCTATTTATGAAAATGATTCTAGTTTATTCAACGCTTATAACAAAATAGAGTTAGGAAAGTCCTATTATTATCTTGCTTTAGAAGAAAAAAACAAAGTAAATCGCGTTCAACTTTTACAAAAATCCTTGGACTACATCAATGAATCTTTGGAAATCTTTAGAAGAGAAGAATCATTAATAGACATCAGAGATTCCTATTCTTATTTATCCAAAATATACAAAACCCAAGAAAAGCCGGAACTAGCTCTTTTGCTTTTTGAAAAAAGTTCAAATCTTAACGATTCCATTTTTTCAAATGAAAACAAAATACAAATAGAATTTCTAAAATCGCAGAGAGAAATTGATCTTAGAGATAAAAAAATTGAAATTCAAAATCTTAAAATCAAAAACGAGGCTCGAAAAGTTTATTTATTGTACACTATAACCATTGCAGTAATAATTCTTTTAGCACTATTTTTTTGGTTGTACTTATCAAAAAGAAAAACGAACTTACAATTAGAAGATAAAAACAAAGTAATATCCAACATCAACAAACAAAAGGATAAATTCTTTTCCATAATTGCGCATGACCTTAGAGGTCCTTTCAATGGTTTTCTTGGATTAACCGAACTTTTGGCTCAAGATATTGACAATATGGACAAAGAAGAAATCCAGTTTGCAGCAGTGAACATGAGAAGCTCTGCGGTCAATTTGAATCGATTATTGGAGAACTTACTGGAATGGTCGAGAATGGAACAGGGCTTAATTCCTTTTTTTCCACAAAAAAGCAAATTTCTTCCTTTAGTAAACGAAAGCATTAGCACGCTACAAGACGAAGCAAATAAAAAAAGAATTAAAATTCAAACAACAATATCAGAAGATATTACCATTTATGCTGATCATC
>NZ_DASTTN010000174.1:0-3416 GCF_035760125.1 Flavobacterium sp. | reverse complement strand
CACTGACGCATAATGGTATTCATTTCGTCTAATACAGTTTGGTCTTTTGTCAGCAGATATTTCTCAAAACGGCATCCCATATTAAAACGGTCAATTTTAAGAGAATCTTCAATCCATGCTAAAGCTTCCTGATTTCTGTTTAACTTTCTCAAAATAGAAGCTTTCAACTGACGTGCCTTGTGGTTGTGCCAATTGCGGATAAGTGACGATTCTACTCTTTCCAGCGCTTCTGTCCATTCGCCTTTTATACTGTCAATTTGTGCCAATGCATAAAAACCGGCGTCCTGCCAAGCCGCATTCCAGGTCGATTTGAAAAGTGAATTGTAAGCTTCATCATTTTTCCCCTGCAGTTTTAAGCAGAAACCTAAATTATAAAGCGGTTCACCGTCAATCGGATTTGGATTGCGTTCTGTTAAAACTTCAACTGCGGTTCTGAAATACGTTTCGGCTTTTTCAAACTGTCCTCTTCTCAGCATCAATAAACCAACAGCATTGTTACATCTCACATCTCTAGAATCTCTGCTTAAAGCTTCAAAATAATAATCCAGCGGATTGTAAGTCGCGTGTCTGTATTGTTCCAAATGCAGACCTGTCAAATACAGCTGCTCCATTGAAGCAATATCTTTTGGATCCAGCGCTGCTTTTGCAGGATCTGGAACTGGTTTTATTTCAGCTTTTTCTTCCTGATACTGAACCAGAATTTTACCATTCGAAGTATAAACCGTAAAAATTAAATCCTCAGATGCTGTTTCTCCAATTGAAACTCTCTTTTTATACGGATTTACAGGAGAAATCGTAATTTCATCCTGAAACAATACCTTATTTTGATTGTCTTTTAATTCAATTTTTAAGTTTTCATAAAGACCTGTTGTGTACAAAATCAGATCGGCCTCATTACCTTCAACTTCAATGTTTATAATCGCATCTTTGGTTGCATTTTTAACGTAGCCAACTTCGGCGTACGGCATAAAATACTGTACCCAAGATTTTTCTTCATAAGCCTGAAACCAAGAAAAATCAGGCTGATTGTCTGTAAAAACTCCTGTCATTAATTCGATATACGGACCGTCTTTATCAGTTAAATTTCTGTCCCAGGCCAAACCGAAATCTCCGTTACCCCATGTCCATTGTTTTTTTCCAGGAGACACATGATGATTGGCAACGTGCAGTAATCCAGCCTGTACATTGTCTTCGTAACCACCCACAAAATTATATTTGGACTGAACCGCCATATAGGATGTTGGAACAGGTATGTTTTTATATTTCGAAATATCAACTCCTGCAGAATAGTCCTGTTTGTAATATTCTCCAGTCGCAATCGGGAATTTAGAGACATCTCTTTTTCCGTGGTCAAATACTGCATTCACATCCGGAGGGAAAACCGATTTATAACCGTCATTCACCACCACAGCAGGATTTGCCCACCAAAGAAAAGTCTGAGGAAAAGCAGTACGGTTATAGATTTTTACTTTGATTTCGATGTAAGCTTTATCAGGATGCATTGTGAATCCCTGCATTCCTTTGGTTCTAAACATTCTTTCCACTTCATTGCACCAGATTGTTTTGCTTCCATCTTCATTTTCTTCAATATTATAATCCGTAGGCAAAAAAGTGCTCGGACGGTGGTGCTGTGGCCAGTTGAACTCAATTCCGCCAGAAATCCAAGGTCCTGTTAACCCCACAAGAGCAGGCTTTATAACCTGATTGTAATACACAAAATGACGCTGTTTTACTTTGTCATACGCCATGTGAACACGTCCTCCTAATTCTGGCAGAATCATTATTTTGATGTATTTGTTTTCTAAAAATACAGCGTTATATGACTTATCGAATTTTTCATCTGATAATTTTTCTACAACAGGATAAGGGTAAACAGATCCTGAACTTCCCTGATATACCCTTTTTTCAAGAAAAATCGGGTTCTTTTCTTCTTCGCCAATTTGGTACGTAGGCAGTAAAACAACTTCTTCCCAAACGCGTACTACACCATCTTCATTAACGGTAGACTGAATTAAATAAGCTGTTATTTTTTCGTCCTGACCCGTTTCGTTAACCGATTGCTTTGCATTCAAATTATCTGCAATTGTATTTTCCATTTTATTATATGCTATTATTTTGTCAATTCATTTTCTATTTCCTCTAAAGACTTTCCTTTCGTTTCCGGCAGGGAAATACGAAGGAAAAAATACCCTAATAGACAAATCAGACCGTAAAGCCAGAATGTTCCGTAAGAGCCAAGACTGCTGTTTAGTATTGGGAAAGTGTAAGTCAGCACGAAACAGGCTGTCCAAAGAGCGAAAGTCGAAATCGCCATTGCCATGGCACGTATTTTTGTCGGGAATATTTCAGATAAAACAACCCATGTAATTGGTGCCAATGTCATGGCATAGCAGGAAATAGCAGCTATAACAAGTCCTAAAACTGCAAGCCCAGTTATTTCGTAATAATAACATGCCCCTAGCAATGCATAGATGAAAAATAATCCGATTGAACCGATAAGCATCAGCGTTCTTCTTCCCCAACGGTCTACAAAATACATTCCTGCGAATGTGAAGATTACATTCGTTACGCCTGTAATAACGATATTGAACAGGATATCCGAAACGCCATAACCGGCAGCTGAAAATATTTCCTGAGCATAATTAAAAATCACATTAATACCACACCATTGCTGAAAGGCTGCGATAACAATTCCCAATAAAAGAATTTTAGGCATTTTGCCGTCGAAAAGCATTTTATAATTCACTTCTTCTTTGACGTCTCCTGCACTTGATTTCAATTCTTCAATTTGTTCCTTTGCAAAAGCAAGTCCGCCAATTTTAGTAAAAATAGATTCAGCTTTACCATATTTACGCTGACTCGCCAGCCATCTTGGACTTTCTGGTATAATTAATATCAAAGCAAAAAAGGCTACTGATGGAATGGCTCCAGCCCAAAACATATATCTCCAGCCCCATTGACCATTCCAGGAGTTCAAAATATCCTGTCCTTCTACAATCGGGTCTGCAATTAACCAATTCACAATCTGCGCCGCCAATATTCCTATAACAACAGTTAACTGGTTTATCGAAACAAATTTCCCTCTTGATTCACTCGGAGCAATTTCGGCAATATACATTGGTGAAAGATTCGAAGCAATACCAATACCAATACCGCCAACAACTCTCCAGACAATAAACCATTCTATTGTATCAACCAATCCGGTACCTACTGCTGCAAGTGTAAAAAAGATTGAAGCGACAATCATTAAGGGCTTTCTACCGTATTTATCAGACAAACTTCCGGAAATCATTACACCCAATAAACAGCCTAAAATAGCACTGCCCATTACCCACCCCTGCATAGAAGGAGAATTAGTAATATTAAAAAAAACTTCATAAAATGGCTTTGCACCGCCAATTACAACCCAGTCATAC
>NZ_DASTTN010000173.1:0-2393 GCF_035760125.1 Flavobacterium sp. | reverse complement strand
AGTTCTCGAATAACAATAATCCTCAACAACAATTCAACACAGTAATACAAAAAGGATAGCTATTTTTTAGAACTAACTATTAAAAAATCCTTCAAATAATAAGGTTCAAAATAAGCGACATCAACAGTGTCGCTTTTTTTGTATTTATCAAAACTTAAAGTACTCATTTCATTGGCAGATGGATATTTAATATCATCCAAAAACACAAAATTTTCTTTTGTCAAAACGTCTTTGCATTTCTCATTACAGTCACCTACAAAATACACGGTTTCTTGCACCTCTTCAAAAGAGTTTTCAGTAATAATTTCGGCTAAAACTTCTCTCTTTTTCTCTAATGAAGCAGAAAAAACAGCGCTATACACTTCCATTCTGCGAGCGTCTATCATAGGCACAATAAAACCATCAGTCACAGAAACTTTAGAAGCTAATGCCTGCAAAGTATCTATAGCGATTAATGGTATATTCAAAGCATAACACAATCCTTTGGCAGCAGAAACTCCAATACGCAAGCCCGTATAGGATCCTGGCCCCTGACTTACTGCAACTGCTTCCAAATCTTTCATATTAATTCCAGCTTCACTGATAATTTCTTCAATAAAAACGTGCAAACGCTCTGCATGAGAATAACCTTCCTCTGCAATTTCTTTGCACAATATTGTTTTTCCTTCTTTTGCCAAAGCAACAGAACAATTTTTGGTAGCGGTTTCAATGTTGAGAATATAGGACACTTTAATTTTAGAATTTAGATTGTCTATTTTAGAATTACAAATCTAAAATCAGCCAATAATTGATACAGTTGCAAATTTACACCGATTTTTGACAAATCCTTTATTAAAAACTGGAGTTGTGTATTAATTTGAAGCAGAAAGATTTGGCTTTTTGAGGAGGCAGCGGTCCCGCTATACGCTACAATCTTATAAGTCTCGTCCCAAAAGACAAGACTTATAAGGATTTCCACTTCTATCGGGGCTAAGGGAAGATATTTTTCATATTTTATTGAACACTCTCTAAATAGCTAAACCAAAAGATAATCAATGATATAAATCACCACTCATTTATATAAAAACACATAATTAACTATATAAAATCATCAATCACATATAAAAATATAATTCAATTATAGTAATACATAAATCAACTATATAAAATCATCACTCATTTATATAAAAACATATAACAAACTATATAAAAACATAAATCAACTATATAATATCATCACTCATCTATAGAAACGTATAATTAAACTATATAAAAACATAATTCAATTATACTAACTCATAATTCAATTATATAATATCATTACTCTAACAAACCTATAAGTTTGTTTTTTTTTGAATCTATGACATCTGAAATACTCATATATAAAAAAAACGCCCTGAAATTCAGGACGCCTCTCTTTTTTATATTGAAACAAAAACTATTTTTTCTTTTCTTCCGTTTGAAGAAATACTTTATCTCCAGAGTTTAAGTCTTTAGAAACCGTAGTATAAGGCCCTGTGATAACTACATCTCCTTTTTTCAAACCAGAAATGACTTCAATATTAGTGTCATCTTGAATTCCAGTTTTTATTATTCTGATTTTGGCTTTGTCACCAACTTTTACAAAAACACATTCTAGTTTTTTATCACTTTTCGTAGCTGCTTTTTTGTCGCCTTCTTCTGGACCATCCATTTTACCCACTTTTACTGCAGTCGTATCAGACTTCACAACAACTGAACTGATAGGAACGTGAACCACATTCGTTTTGGTTGTCGTAATAATATCAACCGTAGCGGTCATCCCTGGACGGAATGGAGAATAAGAAGCTGGCTTACCCACCATTAAATCTTGGTAAGAATCTTTTAAAATTCTAACTTTCACTTTAAAATTTGTCACCTGATCAGCTGTTAAAGCTGTACTAGCCGAATTGGAAATACTGGTTACAACACCTTTGAATTGTTTTTTCAAATAGGCATCCACTTCAACATTCGACAAATCTCCCACTTTTATTTTTACAATATCATTTTCGTTGACATCAACTTCAACTTCCATATTGTTTAAGTTGGCCACTCTTAAAAGTTCGGTACCCGCCATTTGTTGTGTTCCCAAAACTCTTTCACCGAGTTCTACGTTTAACACCGATATGGTTCCATCAGCTGGAGCATAAATAACCGTTCTCCCCAAGTTATCTTTTGCTTCATTTACGGATGCTGAAGCACTTTGCACATTGTAATAAGCGGATTGTTTATTGGCTTTTGCCACCTCAAAAGAGGCTACCGATTTATCCCAATCAGATTTCGAGATAATTCCCTTTTCAAACAAGGTTTTATTTCTTTCATAATTAGCTTTCGCTTCATTAAAAGAAGCATCAGACTGACTTAAACCAGCTTTGGTTCCAGACAAATTGGCCACT
>NZ_DASTTN010000172.1:0-12857 GCF_035760125.1 Flavobacterium sp. | reverse complement strand
CACCGGATTGTTAGGGTTGTTATTAATATCGGCCAATGGAGCCAAATTGTAATGAATTCCCGCCGATTTTAAGTCTAATGCAATTTGTTTTCCCACTTCGTACACTAAGTCGATTTTCCTTTCGGGCAATGCGCCAAGGGTTATAGCATATGGATATTGCGGTGTTTTTTCCACGCGCATTGCTAGGCCCCATTCGGCATCAATACTCATCAATAGGGGAGTAGTGGCACATTTTTGATAGCGTACAATCAGATCTTTCAAACGCTGAAAACTGTCGTCGTTGAACTCCACTTTTTTCTTCGACTCATAGTTGGTTGCCGCACTTGCCCTGCTATGAAAAAATGTCAATCCGCCAATATTGTGTTCTTTGATTAAACGTTCAGTTTCCTGAATATTCTCTTCCGTGTCGTTGATGAAAACGGCAGGGAAAAAGAATTGCCCAATTTTTTGTTCTAGTGTCATTTTGAAATGAATATGATATTTAGCTTAACCATATAAGTTGAAATCTGTATAGCTATTAAAGTTAAGTATTTAATAGTTATTGTTTTAAATAAATTTGAATGACTTATATGTTTAAAAAATATTATGTTTATTTAGCTTCTGCTTTCTTACCAAAATCTGCAGGGTATTTTAAAAATTGAGATAAAATCAAACCAGGAATAGTGGCGCAAAACACCCAGATAAAGAAGTTTCCATAGCCTAAATATTGCTGAATGTAACCACTTAGCATTCCTGGAAGCATCATTCCCAGAGCCATGAAACCTGTAGCGATGGAATAATGTGAAGTCTTAGATTCCCCTTCAGCAACGTAAATCAAATACATCATAAAGGCGGCAAAACCAAAACCATATCCAAATTGCTCTGCTATAACCGTTGCATAAATATAATAAACAGATGTTGGATGAAAATGAGCCAATAGGATAAATCCAATTATTGGCAGGTGCATCGCCAGAAACATCGGTAGCATCCATTTGCGCAATCCTCCTTTGGAGATGGCTATTCCTCCTAGAATTCCTCCAATAACAAGAGCAGTCACTCCAAAAGTTCCGTAAATAATTCCCACATCTTCGGTGGTTAATCCCAAACCGCCTTTGGCTTTTTCATCGATCAAGAAAGGAGTCAGCATTTTTAATAGTTGGGATTCCCCTAATCTGAAAAGTAAAATAAAAGCCAAGATCAGACCGATTTGTTTCTTTTGGAAAAAAGTAGCAAACACTTCTCCAAAACTTGCTTTTGGGGTAGTTTCTGTTACCGCGATTTCTTCGACTTTTGGTGTGGTGAAAAAGTTGTAGATCGTGAGGAAAACCATAATCAATGCGACAACAATCATCGTGTACGACCAAGCTTTGCTTTTGTCTCCAAATTTGTGTTCCAAAAATCCTCCCAGAATTACAATCAATCCATTGGCGGTTAGCATGGAAAGTCTGTAAAACGTACTTCTAATCCCGAGGAAGAAAGATTGCTGTTCTTTGGCCAAAGCCAACATATAAAAACCATCACTCGCCACATCATTGGATGCTGAAGCAAATGCAGCTACCCAAAAGAGTGCCAAACTCAACATGAAAAAATGATTCATAGGAATGGTTATTCCAACAATCAAAAAGGCAATCGCAATCAACAGTTGCATCGCGAGAAACCATTTTCTTTTGGTAGCATACAAATCAATAAACGGACTCCAAAGCGGTTTAATCACCCAAGGCAAGTACAGTAAACTTGTATAAACCCCAATGTCTTCATTGGCAATTCCCAGATTTTTGTACATAATCACTGAAACCGAAATAATAATAGCATACGGGAATCCCGAAGCAAAATTTAAAAACGGAATCCAATACCAAGGTTTGTTGTCTTTCATTATTTGATGTGGGTTTAATTGTTTAACAGTTTAATCGTTTAAAAGTTAATTGTTATTTAGTTTGCGTTTCCACTTGTAAATCGATTATGGTCTCGGGACTTTCATTGGCATAATAGTCCACGAAGGTAAAAGCAAATGCTGTTTTGCCTATCATTTTATAATCTGGCACTTCGATGTTGAATCCTTCATTTTCTTCTGTGACGGCAATTTTGTCCAGAATTTGGGAGGCATCATTTATGTTTATTTTAGAAGCATCTTTGGCACCATATACCACTATATATCTCACTTTTGATAACAGTTTTGGTTTTTGGAACGAAATGTAATAATTGGTCGTATCCTTGGTGATGGAATTGATGGCTAAGGTTTCGGTAATTGTCTTTTTAAAATTCGGGACAGGCAGTGGTAATGCAGGGTATTTGTATTCATATTCTTGTAGTACTTTGACCACATCCATGTTTTTGTTCATAAACCACTTGGCACTAAAAAAACCATTTCCCTGTACATTTGGATAAGAGCGGGTAAGGTCAATTTGATTTGGAATTTCGAATTTATTATTCCAGTGTTTGTCTGAATCGGATTTGATTTTGTAAGTACTGTTTCCCACGTATAATGCGGTGTTGGCAGGCACATTTTCAGACCACCATTTCATTAATTTGGCGTACGAAGCTGTTTTGTGGTCAATGCTCCAGTACAATTGCGGAACTATATAATCAATCCAGTTGTTGTTCATCCAATCAACAGGATCGGCATATAAATCATCATAATTGGTTTGCCCAGAAAGTGTGTCGGAGCCTTTCGGATCAACCGATTTGTTGCGCCAAACCCCAAACGGACTAATACCAAATTGTACCCAAGGTTTTAGTTTTTTGATACTGGAAGATATTTTTTTGACAAAAGTAGTCACGTTGGAACGCCTCCAATCGGCTTGGGAAAGTCCGTTTCCATATTTTTGAAACGAAGCGGTATCGTTAAACTCGATCCCTTTTATTTTGTACGGGTAAAAATAATCATCGAAATGTATGGCGTCAATATCATATTTAATCACCACCTCTTCCACTAGAGTCGTTAAGTGCTGCTGTACTTCGGGCAGGGCTGGGTTATAATAGTATTTTCCTCCATATTCAATCATCCATTCGGGATGTTTGTAATAATCATGGGAAGGACTTAAGGTTTCGGTTTTCAAGTCGAAAGTGGCACGATAGGGATTCAGCCAAGCGTGAAATTCAAAACCACGGGCATGGGCTTCGGTAATCATCCATTCGAGTACATCATAATCAGGACTTGGTGCTTTTCCTTCCCTTCCGGTTAGGTAGCGGGACCAAGGCGCCAGAATTGTAGGATATAATGCATCGCCCACAGAACGAATCTGAACAATTACAGCGTTGTAATTTAGTTTTTGGTAGGTATCCAAAATATCAATAAAGTCGGCTTTTTGTTTCTCAACCGAATCCGTGCTTTTTTTTGGCCAGTCGATATTGACAACAGTGGCAATCCAAACGGCTCTAAATTCGTTTTTTGGGTGCATATCTCTTTTTTGGGCATGCCCAATGACTGCACAAAGTAGAAGGTATATTGTTGGGAATAGCAGGGACTTTTTTAGAATCATTTTTACTCTTTTTATAAAGAAATCAAAAGTAGTTTTTTTAGCGAAGTTTATTAAATTAATTACCAATAAAATTAGCCTAAACGTATTTCTTTTGCATTATTGCTAAAAAGCATAACAATGTGCCTTATCCAGCAATCCGCTATAGTCCTCCATTAGAACCCTTTTTTTACTGGCCACTACAGGAGCTTCCGTTGGTCGCTCTGTACCGGCTGTAAAAAAGAGTGTTCTAATTATCGGGCTGTCGCTGCTATCTGGGGAGGGGATTTAGTGCATTGAAGAAGCTTTTTTGTGTTGATTTGAAAAATGCTTATTTATAAAGGCGTTAACGGAAAAAGTAAGGAGACTTTTATCATGTTTATGGCTTTCAAGAAATTAATAAAAATGCTAGGTCATGAGACTTTGAGGAGCCTTTAGATTTACATAATAAATATTTCCTAATTTTAGACTAATGACCAAACTGACAAAGTGAGCCAGTTCGTAAATGTATTCTTTAAATAAACTGTAAGTAGTCTGCAGAGTAATTCTAAATTCAGGAGCTTTTTCCTAATTTAATTCTGGAACATTATTATAAGTCTTTTTTTCTTTGTTTTAATATCTTACAAATTTTAATAAGTTGAAAATCAATTTTTTAGCATAGTTTTAGCATGTTTTTGGCATGTTTTAGCATATTTTTATCATATTTTTATAAATCATAATTCTTTATTCTTTCTAAAAGGTTAAGATTGTTTTATGGCCGTAAAATGGATAAGAATCATTTGATTACGTAGTTATAATCACTAAATAGTACATTGTAAATAAATATTTTTGAGGTTTTTGATAAAAAAAATATTCAGAATGGAACAGCAGTAGAAAAATGATTTAGAGATAAAAATTAAATAAGTAATCATGAAAAAAATAATCAATATTTTGTTTGCAACAGCATTGGTTTTTACTTCATGTCATTCTAAGGATAATAAGGAAGGGAAAAAAGAAAATGTGAGCTCTCAAGCTGCCATTGAAAAGCCAAAGGTTGAGATTAAAGTCAATAAAAAGTATGATAAAAATGGAAATTTAATTTCTTATGATTCAACTTATGCATCATTTTATTCTAACAGAAAAGGAGACAAAGTTTTGATGGATAGTCTGTTTCGAGAATTTAAGCCAAAATTTGACAAGCAATTTCCGCTTATGAAAGACAAAAGTTTTAACCAATTGTTCTATAGCGACTCTTTGCTGTATAATGATTTTTTCCATGATGATTTTTTCAGCAAACGAATGGAGTTAAATCAGGAATACATGCGTAAAATGATGCAGCAAATGGATTCTATTAAAAATGCTTATTTTAAAGGACAAGGCAAGCGGCTAGAAAATAAAAAGGGTGATGAATAGATATTTCTTAATTTTAAACTAATGACCAAACTGACAAAGTGAAGCGGTGAATCTACTAAAATTTTCTGTAAATAAACATTCGTTCTAAAATCTAACAAGTGATATTTTTTGCTCTCTTTTTTTGAATAGTAAGTTGTTGATTTTAATAATCTTAAATTATTTATACAAATTGTATCCAAACTACATTGCTAATCTTTAAAAATAAAAAAATGAGCGTTCTAACAAATTATGTAATTCCAGGAAATCATGGTAAAATTTTTGGAACAAATGCCATGGAAGATGCCAATTTAATGACAATTAAAGCCTGCCTGTTGGAATTAGACGGGATAGAAGATGTGTTGTTGAATACAGAAATTTTCCCCAGAGAATTTACGGTACACACAAACAAAATGGTTTCCATAGCTGATATTGAAAATAGGGTGAAATCAGTCGGTTTTCACG
Organism: Flavobacterium sp.; assembly: GCF_035760125.1. Lineage (GTDB taxonomy): Bacteria > Bacteroidota > Bacteroidia > Flavobacteriales > Flavobacteriaceae > Flavobacterium. The sequence goes on along the minus strand of NZ_DASTTN010000172.1, from coordinate 7,590 downwards.
CTATTCCGAAAGATTTATTCGAACTTTAATATTTTGGAATAAAATTCTCATATTTTTTGTCTTTCGCAATTTCTCCTAAGATAATAACCAATACCGATTCATTCAATGTAAAACTATTCAAAAAAAGATGAAAATGGAAGCTAACAAAACAATTTATGAATTGCACGAAGAACACAAAACTTGGCTAAACAAACTTTTGTTTTACAAAGATGAACTTAAAATTATGGATAATCGAATTTTGGAAGTGGCAAAAAAAAACACTTCAAAAGAGGTACAATCCTTGGCTGATCATTTTAATAATCAGCTGATTATTCAAAAGGAACAGATTGATATCTTAACCCATGATATTAAAAGTCACGAATTGTATCTTGATGCAGTAGCGATTGATAATCATAAAGATATCAACAATCAAAATTTTGTAGACCATAAAAAACACCGCGAAAGTATAGCGATTTTTGAAAAACTTTTTAAAGATTTGAGAGATGAGCTGATTGATTTTCTATCGAAATGGATGTGAATTAGATGATTTAGTCTTGACTTTCTTTTTGAATTAAGATTGAAGTAGAAAACTTTGTAACTATTCTATTTGAGATTTACCACATACTTCTTGCAATAAATCGCAAACATAGAATATTTATCATAGAAACATAACTCAGCTCTTCGAAGCGTTCTTTAAAAAAAACGTAAAAAGCTAAGCAAAGTCATGTCCCGAAAGCTTTCGGGATTGCGGAGCAGCTACACTTCGTGGAGCAGGGGACTTTACGTAGCTTTTAGAGATATACACTTCGTGGAGCGGGGGTGTTTATTAAATTAATTGCCAATAAAATTTGGTCTGACGTTAATGATCAGAAAACTGGAATATACTTAGTATTCCTATTTGAACTGCTTGTTGAACAGGTATTGTTATGTTACAGATGAGTGATAGACTTTTTAATTCCTGGATTTCTATCCGATTATACAACGTAAAACATGTTCTAGCTGAAGGCCCGAATACAAACAAAATTCCTCTATGGAAATTAATTGATGCGATTCTTTGTTTAGGCTGACTTTAATTTTGATTAAATACAACCTTGCCTGTCTGTATGTTTTACCGGTAATACGTTGTACATCTTTTGGATAAATACATACCCTGATGTTTGCTCCTATCACACTACCACTTTTAATATATTATCCAGGCCTGATTGGGCATTCTTTTGGCGGTTATGAAACGGATTTCATCATAACGCAAACGGATCGATTTGCGACGGCTATAGCTGGAGCAGCATGGACTGATTTGGTGAGTACCTATTTGTATATAGGCGGCAATTATCTTAAACCAGACTTTTGGCGGGCTGAATATGACCAGTTGAGGGTTGGGAAATCGCTGTTTGAAGATACAGAGAGCTACCTTAGAAATTCTTCCGTGTTACAAGCAGCCAATGTTCATACGCCTTTATTAGCTTGGACTGGCGCCGAAGATCGACATGTTAATTACTATCAAAGTATCGAATTCTATCTTGCTTTAAGAAGGCTTGGAAAAACACACACGATGTTGATTTATCCCGGAGATGGTCACGCATTGATGGACGGATCGAATCAAAAAGACCTGACGCAACGGACCGAAGAGTGGTTTGGGCATTATTTGGAAAATGAACCGTTGCAGCCATGGATGGTTGCTGGTTCTCATTAATTGATTCAGATCCGAAAAGATATAAAAAACAATGCCGTCTGAATTTGATTCAGACGGCATTGTAATAAAAAAAGCTTTTAGCTATTGCGTATCTCTAAAAAGCTGATTCGGACAGGTTGCGCCCGATTTTGCATAAAGAGTGGCGCCGTCACTATCAGATGTACAGACAAAGATACCGCTATTGGAACACAGTTGTACCTGCTGACAAGGTATGGCAGCACTTACGTGTTTGTAGCCCATTACGGGAGCCAGTTTACTATTGCTTTTTTCCATTGCATTGGTTGTCAATGCTCCTGCCAATCCTACTGCAATAACAGCCATTGGCATTACTAAATTTAAAAATGTACGTTTCATAATAACAAAATTTAGAATTTATGATCTACTCTTTTTTACAGGTTTTCGATCTTAGTCCTGCTATTTGGCCAATAGATTTTTATGTTTTTTATTTTGTACGCTTGCTATTGTTTTGATAATTTTTGGTTATTGTTTTGCTAAGGTTGTACCTGACGATGCGATTGCCAATCAATGCATATAGTATTGAATCCTGTACAATAAAGTTTTTCATTTTATTATTCTCTTCATTATAGATATAAAAGCTTAGAGTATAGCTGTTTCCTGAAAGGTCATATAAGTCTATAATGCTTGCCTGTTCCCACATTTTTATATTTTCATAACGACCCGGTATTCCAGAATTGACAAAGAGCAGGTTATTGAATACCGCGCAATTTTTATTGACAATAAGAGGTTGCTTTCCAAGTTTCTTTTGATTGTGGCTTTTGATGTTCACTATGTTGAGATTGGCATGGCTTATTGTATCGATCGTATTTCCTCTATAATCGATAGTTAGATTCTCGTCGGCCACTGTGTACTGGTTGCGATAGGCATATAAATAAACAAGTCGGTTTAACTGTTTACTGTAGACCATTTGACCATCTGTATCAAAAAGGCCGTCGATTTGTTTTTGCAAAATTGCCGGATTCAGTTGTGTCTTGGAGGTATCACGCAAATCCAATGTAGCCATAACGCTTTCGCCACTGCCTCGCTTTTGTGTGCGGACCGCCATTATAGTTGAGTCCATCGGTTCTGCCAGTGAAAAGTATTCGCCTCCTTTTTTTACCAATTTTGCTTTCCAGTCTCTAATATTTCCTTTGAATATGCAGGGTACAGTGCCATCGTATACGTAAAAATATGGTGCTGATACTTTTATCTTTACTGATTTAAATGGGAGATTTTTGTGATCCAATTCAATTTGATATTGTGTTTTTTGCTTTAAGGTAGAATCTAGCACTGTTACCAGTAGTTGTGCTGTGGTGTTACCGAGATATATTTTATTTTGATCGACACCTGCGATATAATACGAGTTTAATTGAAGGTTGGCTTCCCTCGCTTTTACAGCTGGAAAATGCGGAAAGCGCCTTGTGAATTTATTGTGGTAGTGGGTTATATTTTCGGAGGCTAAGAACAGTCCCGCAACAATTCCAACGCTCAATACTGTTGACAACATAAAAATAATGATGAGGTTACGAGGCTTTGAAATTAGAAGTTTCTCAGCTGCTGAATTACGTATTATTAGAATTCCCACTATGGCCAATAGAATGAATGCTATATTAAATATAAGATGCTCTTTCCATCCCAATTTTTCGAGAATGCCGCCGCAGGAGCAAGGAATAAAGGAGCTGAAATTTAAAACTATAAAAATGTATGCTGTAAACATTAGCATCAGGTTGAAAGAAGCAAAGAGTGCCACAAGACGAAATCTAGGGAATACTAACATTAGTACTATGAGGATTTCTATTAATGGAACTAACCATGATATAACATTAGCAAAAGCACTCAGTAAAGGGGATTGTCCGAGTTGTACACTGAAATTTTCAAAATCAAGGAGTTTGCTTACTGCTGCGTAGGTAAAGAGGAGTATGTAGAGATAACAGATGAATACTGTAATTTTATTAGTTTGGGAGACAGATAGTTTCATAGTCTTTTTTTTTTTTTTTTTTGTGTGGTAAAGTTCTGTTTATTAGGATGATAGTTGTTTGCGTATTGGGAATATCAGTATGCAAAAGGGGAATGAAGAGCTTTTTTCTTTTGTCTTGATACAAAAGAAACAAAAAATCAAGCCTGAATATTTTTGCACCAAAAATCATCGGACGGATTTTCCTTATCGCAACCCCAGCCGTTCGTGCTGGGCACTCACTCGGGGGTTACTCCCTACGGCCAGCGCGCAAATCCTTACCGTGATTTTCTGGTGCAAAAATATAAGGGCGACCAAAGACGTTTTCAATTGTTTATTTCTGCTTTATTTGAAGAGCATTTTTTCTTTTAGCTCACTTAATTCTTATTTTAAGTGGTGTTCGCTGAATCTTCGATTTGTCTTGATTACTCACTAGTTAATAATTTATTGGAGTTCGTGAATCTATGATTTCAAAAGAAACAAAAGATCAAACGTTGAGGAACACAACATGTCTTTAGCTAAATAGGAACATTTTTTCTTTTCCCTTGGTGGAAAAGAAACAAAAGATCAAGCCTGAATATTTTTGCACCAAAAATCATCGGACGGATTTCTTTATCGCGCCCCCAGCCGCTTCGCTAGGGGGGCACTCCCAACGGCCAGCGCGCAAATCCTTACCGTGATTTTTGGTGCAAAAATATAAGGGCGAGGGAGAGGACGTTTTCATGGGTTGTCATCGATGTTCTCGCGTTTTAAATCGCTGGGTGAATAGTGGAATCGTTTTTTGAATGCTTTGTAGAAGTTGGTGTAGTCATTGTAACCGCTTATAAAGGCGATTTCTTTGAGCGGGATACTTGTTTGCAGGATTAATAGGTGTGCTTTTTTTAGTCTTTCTTCGGTGTAGAACTGGTAGATGCTGGTATGGAAAAAATGCCTGAAAGTGTCTTTTAATTTGAATTCGTTGACGTTGAATATTTTTGACAATTCGTTTGTACTTGGCAGCGGATTTTCTAAGTTTTTTAAAATGTAGGTGTGAACGTTTTGAATCAGGACTGCATCTGATTGGTGTTGGTCTGTTTTATTTGGTGCGCTTATCGAATTTGGTAGGTTATCCTGAAGAATTGTTGTAATGGAACTGATGATAATGGCATTACTATACAAAAGCCTTGAAACGGTACAAAAGGTTGGAACTAAGTGCTGATTTGAAGTAATGAATATTAATTGGATGGTAGTATGCATCTTTACATCTGCTGCCGCTTCTGTTTTAATGATGTCCCATAACGGTATGGATTGCTTGGCGAGTATTTCGTGAAACCCCAATTCTATAAGCTTGTCTGGATTGTATCCCAAAAAGGTAGGTGTTTGAGTACTGAAGCTCTTGATTGAGAAATTTTTATCGATAATTATTGTTGCTTGAACTAAACTTTGGTAGGTGTAATGTGGGTTTATGTAGCCGAGATTAGCCGTTAATAACTGCATTTTTTCGGCTACTGTATTTAGAATAGTTACCAGTTCATCCAACTGACAGTTCTCAGGATCTCGCTGCAACTTAAAAGTAAGGTTGCCAGTTGCCATTTCAAACAGCATCCGGTATATGTTTTTTACTTTTTGTTGGATATGATTGTTCATCTCGTTGTAGTAATGGATGCAGCATATTATTTGTGGGGATGAACAAAATTATATCATATCATTTGGGGAAACTAAAGGTGTGGTGTTGAATTCAGGAATTGAATAGGGGTTTTTGTAAAAGTAGGTTGAGGTCTCTATTAGAGTTGAATATAGATGTTAATATCTAGTATGCAATGTATAGATTTAGCTGATCGTATTTAATTTATATTTTAATTCCTTGATTTTTTTGTATAATCACCTCTAAAAATAAGCGATCAGTATTGGTTTTATAGTCTCTTTTTTTTGTAAAATTTAAATGTTTTATGCTGCCGAAGGAAGGCTCGTTTTCGATTTTGTTGAGTAAGGCCAGACATCCATTAAAGGAACCTTCCAAAGAAAAAATATAACTTGTAGTGATGAATTCTTTTTCGGAAATGATGTGGGGCTCCTTAAAGTCAATAATTTTAAGCCTATAGGTATTGCTATAGGTATTTAATTGTTTTAATAAATCATTTTGAAATGATTCTGTTGCAGTTATATTGTATTGGGATAAGACTATGTCTAATTGTTTTTCCTTTAGACGTAATTGATGTGCTAATTTTGGAGCATCATTGTTATTGGTTATTAATTCATTTTTAGAATTATATTCTTTGTAATAGGTTATCGTATTTGAAATGGCAAAAGAATAGCAAATATATAATGCCAGTAGAAAGCCCAAAACCAACATTTTATTTTTCTTGTTTAGTCTCATCTTATTTCAATGTTATTTTGATGGAGAATTCTGTTTCATTCAGGTCATTCTTTCCAAAACCAGTAATTACCACCTGATTAATCCATTTTAATTGTTCTATAGTTTCAATCCAATGGGTAAAAGCTTCATTGTTTATTGTAGTACCTGAAATAGTGACTATTTTTTCTTGAATCACAATGGATTCTTCGTTTTTAATCTTTTTTTCTAAAGGATGATAAATCAATTCAGTCAGTAAAATGGATTGCGGAATTCTCTTTGCTAATTCATTAATGATAAGTGAACTTTGTGAAGAAGTCATTGCTACAACATTTTTTACTTTTTGCTCTTTAGAATGAACTCTTTGTTTTGTTTTGGCAACATCTTCAAGTGATGATTTACTTAACAAAAGACTTTCGGATGTTTCTTGCACTAACGTATAGTAATGTGTAAAGGTGAAAAAATTAACCAACAAAATCGTGAGCAATATACCAATTGTTAGTTTTATTCCTTTTGAGAAGAAACTTTGTTGATTGTAATTTTCATAAAGTTCTTGGCTATAATTAATACTGTTTCCAGTGTTCATAGTAGTATTTAACAGCAGACGTAATATCCCTGCAAATGCCAATAAATGGTTGTTTTTTATGGCTAGTCCATTGATGTTATAAGTAGTATTTAAATCAGCTCTAACTGTTTTAATTATTTGATTTTCATCATGACAGGAAATCGACTGATGATTTGTAAACAATTCATTTTCGTCGGTATAATTTACTATTTCGGCAATAGAACATACACCGAGACTGATGCCAGCTATGGCAATTCCTTGTTTGTGGTAGTTAGACAGTAATTCATCTATATAGCTTTTTCGGCTAATGGCAATAATGGATTTGGTCTTTAATCTCCAGATTTCAAAATAAAATTCATCCCAATTGGTATTTGGAAATGATTTGTGCAGTAATTTTTCATCAGTAGCGTCAATGGCATCGATTTCTTTTTGAATTACCTGATTGGTATTGATAACGAGAAAAAAAGGAAGCTTTTTATCCCATTTTTTAGCTATTTTTTCGCTGTAAGAAACCTTATCTTTTTGGGTAATAACTAGCTCTTCTTTTTTCTTTTCAATCAATAGAATGGCAGTCTTTTCTTCATTATTGAAAGAAAAGTGCTCTATACCAATGTATTGTTTGCCAATTAAAAGTGAAGTTAAGGAAGGAATGTTCATTAGAAAATAACGGTAGGTTTAATTAAAACAGTTAATTTCTTATTTGAAGCTTCATGACTTTTGGAACTAAAGAACCAATTTATTATTGGTATTCTCGATAAAATGGGAACACCGCTACTTGAATCACTTTTGACAGATTCCTCAAGCCCCCCTAATACAATTAAATCTTGATCTTTTACCCTAATAATAGAGGTAAATTCCCTTGAAAACATCCCCGGAGGTGCATTTTTATCAATTTTTACGCCATTGAATCGAGACTGAATTACTTTAATATCCATTGTTATGTCCCCATTTCCAGAAACTAATGGCATAATGGTTACAGATAAATCGGCATCTATGGGCTGGTAATTTTTTACTTCAGAGGTTTGTGGAATTTGTGAGCCATAATAATTTTGATTGGTGACTACATAGTAAGT
>NZ_DASTTN010000171.1:0-3093 GCF_035760125.1 Flavobacterium sp. | reverse complement strand
TGCGATTGTTATCAGAAAGACAACTCCCTTTAACTCTTTTATTTTAAATCCTTTCGATAAATAAATCAGCATAGGCTACTAAAATTTACCTGCTTATTCTAAGGAAAAATTAATATCTGCTGAATAATAAACGGATTGACAAATCCAATGCTCGATCCTAACGAAGTATTTTGTACTTCTTGCCTTCGTACAAAAACGGAAAAATCCTAAAACTATCGACTAATACTACAACAAAGTTCGTCCATGGACTTACGGTTCGCCACAAAAAATTCCCCCATAAATACTTGGCTGTGCCTGCGCTTTATTGCGTTGCTTTTTGCGCTCGCTCGTCCATGACCGCTAAGGTTATATTATTAATCTTAAATATATGGAAATCATGGAAAATGGAATCACAAACCAAAACTGGCAAACCGTTTCTGAAATTGAACTGATCTACAAAACCAAAGTGAAAGCCTCTGAAAGACCACTTATCAAATCTTCCAGATCAGCTTACGAAATTGTATTGTCAACTTGGGATCCCAATAAAATCGAATTCATTGAACAATTCAAAATCCTACTGTTGAATAATAGTAACAGAGTACTTGGATTATATGAACTTTCCTCTGGAGGTATCACAGGGACCGTCGTGGATCTTCGCCTTATATTTGGAGCTGCCCTAAAAGCCAATGCCACCGCCCTGATTATGGCACACAACCATCCCTCCGGTAAACTGATAGCCAGTGAAGCAGACCATTCCATTACCCAAAAAGTCAAAGCCGCAGGCAAATTACTTGATATTGCGGTTCTAGACCATCTGATTGTCACTCCCGAGAATTACTACTCTTTTGCAGATGATGGAACACTGTAAGCATTATTGATCCGATTTGACTTTATTTCACATTATTATCCGTGGAATAAAGCAATGCCGTTTCTTAAACTTAATGGCTGAAGAATAATTTCTCCCAAAACATATTGAAGAACTATCGCAGCAAAAAAAAAATAGCCATCACTAACTTGTCTTGTCATACGTTCTATGTGGTTAATTCCTTCCAAAAAGTTATATATTAAACAAACACCTATTCCAGAAAGATTGGAATTTCACTGTTTATCGAAATTTAATTTTAGCTTAAAAATTACTTTCCTTTTAATTTCCAATCTATAGCTACTATTTCATAAATTTATCAAATGAAAAAAATTATCATTATTCCAGTTTTACTATTAATGTTCGGTTGCGCCGAAAATAAAAATTCCCTTAAAAGTAATACGCCGATTAGCCATCTTGAAATCGAAGAAAAAATTAAAATCATTCAAGGGGAAGTCCTTGAAATAAATCAAGGCAAAGATGGCTATACCGCAAAATTAAAAACTAATACCCAAGAAGTCTATTTTGTTACCATCAGTCGTTCTAACCTTAAAAACCCAGCCCAATACAAGACCACAGAGATCGGCGAAAAACTAAAAGTTTCCGGAGAATTCTATAAGATGGAAAACCAGAATCAAATCACCGTTCGAGAAATTTTATAACCTCCCTCCGGATATTTATCACTTTCGAATCTGATTTGTGTTTTTTGAGAATTTGATCAACTTCAAATAATCATGAAATGTTACTTTTTTTTGAAAATTTTAATACTGATTGGTTTAATTTGGCGGCATAAAACTTTAACAAACCACAATAAAACAAACCCTGTTTTTTCCTAACATTCCATCCCACAAAGATAAAATGTCAATTTCCATAAATCCTTATACTCTCGAATTGACAAGCTTTTATGCGGAATTGACAACAGAATAAAAAACATCCATTATATCATTATAAATCCTTTTCATCATTTAACTCTTTTTCATCGGTTTTTTTAAAATAGTTAAATTCATTTTCAATTTCCTTTTCGTCTCTCCTATTTTGCTTTAGCAGTACGATAATTAATGCAATAGCACCAATAAGCACTATCATTACTATAAACCAATTGATTTCCATAAAATTTTTATTTAAGTCTAATATTGTAATATTATGGTCTGTTTAGAATTAAATGAAACTAGACAAATTAAGTTGTTTCACTTTTCAATATAATAATGTTGTTCTCTTAGGAGAAGAGCTCAGGTAGTTCTCTTATTTTTAGCATTCATGAATAAATTACATCACATCAATACAAACATAAACAACCAAAATTTAAAACATAATTCAATGATAATAAATAAATTACATATTAAAAACAAAAGATAGAATCAGAATAAATCTAATGAAGTAACGAAGCCATTCACGGAAAAACTTGGGAGATTTTTATTGTATTTTCAGTTATAAAAAACTTTTAAAAATAAGCAAAGATATGTGACCATTCTCCTAACCTAGTGACAAACACAACGTGGAGTATTCCATAGCTTACTTTTAAGGAAGAAACCAATTCTATACAATAAACTAAAGGAAAACCACTCTTATTTTTTATTGTGGCCGAACTTATTCACCCGTAATCAAAACCCCTTTTACATTATTTGAAACTTCCAATTGGAACTCAACACCTGATTCATTAATCATGGTTAGATTAAAATCTCTTTTTTGTGCTAAAGCACGGGAGACCTTACCGGAAAACGAATTATACGCTAAATTAACGCTTTCCAAATTGTCTAATTTCTCTATGGTCGGCGGGATATATCCACACATTTTATTGTCAAACAAGCTTAAATTTTCCAGTGCTGTTAAATTTTCTACGTTCTTGCTGATTTGTCCTGAAAATTTATTACTGCTTAAGGCCAACTCTTTTAGATTCTTTAGTTTATACAATGAAGCAGGAAGCGGACCAGATAATTCATTATTAAATAAAGACACAACTTCTAATTCTTTTAAATTTCCAATTTGATTAGGCAATTCCCCTGAAAGCTTATTCATGAAAATCATGATTGTATTTAGATGCGGAATTTCACAAATGGAATTCGGTATTGTTCCTGATAACTTATTGAAAGCAAGATTTAATTCTTTTAAGTTTTTTAGTTCCCCGATCTTTTCAGGAATAGTTCCGGAAATTTGGTTCTTAAACAGATTTAACTCTTCCAAATTTTTTAAATCTGTAATTTCAGCGGGCAATGTCCCTACCAGATTATTATTGGAAAGATTGAGTCCTACTA
>NZ_DASTTN010000170.1:0-4947 GCF_035760125.1 Flavobacterium sp. | reverse complement strand
CTTTATCGGCGTGCAAACTCATTTCGCAACCACCGCCAAATGTCATTCCGTAAGGCGCAACTACAACCGGAATTGAGGAATAACGAACGCGCATCATCGTGTCTTGGAACATTTTGATGGCCATATTCAACTCATCGTATTCCTGTTCCACCGCCATCATGAATATCATTCCGATATTGGCACCAACAGAGAAATTCGCTGCCTGATTTCCTATAACCAAACCTTGATATTCTTTTTCGGACAAATCTATCGCTTTATTGATCGCAGTTAAAACATCACCGCCAATAGTATTCATTTTGGATTGGAATTCTAAATTCAGAATTCCGTCTCCCAAATCTTGAATGATAGCACCGCTATTGCTCCAAACTTTTTGACTTTCGCGAATGTTGTTCAGGATGATGAATGCATCTTGACCAGGAACTTTAGTTTGTGATTTTGTTGGAATATTGTAGAAATAAGTAGCTCCTTCTTTTACAGTGTAAAAACTTTTACTTCCAGAGGCTAACATTTCAGTAACCCAAGCTGCAGGCTCAAGACCTTCGGCTTTCATAATTTCGATTCCATTTTGAACACCAATGGCATCCCAAATTTCGAATGGACCATTTTCCCATCCAAAACCAGCTTTCATAGCATCGTCTATTTTGTATAATTCATAAGATATTTCAGGAATACGGTTGGAAACATATGCAAACATTCCAGAGAAACTTTTTCTGTAGAATTCACCTGCCTTGTCTTTTCCTTTAACTAAAACCTTAAATCTGTTGATTGGTTTGTCAATTGTTTTTGTTAATTCCAAAGTAGCAAAAGAAGCTCTTTTGGCAGGACGGTATTCAAGAGTATCCAAATCCAAAGAAAGAATATCTTTGTCCACTTTTTTGTAGAAACCTTGTCCTGTTTTGCTTCCGTACCATTTATTTTCCATCATTTTGTTGACAAAATCAGGAAGTTTAAATAATTCGTGTTGTTCGTCTGTTGGGCAGTTTTCATAGATTCCGTTGGCAACATGTACCAAAGTATCCAATCCAACTACATCCACAGTTCTGAAAGTAGCCGATTTTGGGCGACCAATAACCGGTCCCGTCAATTTATCAACTTCTTCAATAGTCAATCCCAATTCTTTTACCAAGTGGAACAAGCTTTGAATTCCGTAAATACCGATACGGTTTCCGATAAATGCTGGAGTATCTTTGGCAACAACCGAAGTTTTACCCAAGAATTTCTCTCCGTATATGGTTAAGAAATCCAAAACCTCAGAAGAAGTTTGCGGACCAGGAATAATTTCGAATAATTTTAAGTAACGCGCAGGGTTAAAAAAGTGAGTACCGCAGAAATGTTTTTGGAAATCTTCGCTACGTCCTTCGCTCATGAAATGAATTGGAATACCAGAAGTGTTTGATGTTACCAAAGTTCCCGGTTTTCTAAATTTTTCAATTTGCTCAAAAACCAATTTTTTGATGTCCAAACGCTCCACAACCACTTCTATAATCCAATCTACATTGGCAATCTTAGCCATATCGTCCGTAGTATTTCCAGTTGTGATTCGGCTTGCGAATTTTTGACTGTAAATAGGGGATGGCTTCGATTTTAATGAGTTGGCCAAATGTTCGTTTACCACACGGTTGCGAACAATTTTACTTTCAAGTGTTAGCCCTTTTTTGGCTTCGGCATCAGTCAATTCTCTTGGGACAATGTCCAAAAGCAAGACTTCGACTCCAATGTTGGCAAAATGACAAGCAATTCCCGAACCCATAATTCCGGATCCAATTACTGCTACTTTTTTAATGGTGCGTTTCATATATTGATAATATTTAAATTTTGGAGATATGGTATCGCCAGATCTTCATTGGTATTCGCAACAACTGCTGTCATGGCGATTTCATACTTAGTTACTATTTTTTTTAAATTGAATATGTTATCGCCATTCTTCATTAATTTTTAATGATTCTGAATCTTGGCGCTATCATCATTATTGTTTTCTGGTTGATTGAATATATTTTTATTCTGAATTAATTCGTTGATAATTTCTGCGACTTCTATGAAATTGTTTATCTTCTCTTCCGAGACATGTTGTCTTACAGATTCATTAAATTTCAAAACAGTATTCTTCGAAAGTTCTCTTTTTTCTTTACCAAATTCTGTTAGATAAATTAAAACTCCACGGCCGTCTTCTGGATTTTTCTTTCGGGTGATCAAGCCTTTTTCTTCCATCGATTTTAGTGTTCTGGTCAAGCTCGTAGCTTCCATTCCCATTCTTGGTCCTAATGCCGTTGAAGGTGTTCCTTCTTCTCTGTCGATGCTTAATAAGGCAAATCCAGTTGCCATTGTTGCGTCATATTTATTGGCTTCTTCGTTGTACATTCTGGATACGGCTTGCCAAGTTGCTCTTAGGATATAATCTATTGTTTTGTTTTTCATATTTTACTATATCGTTTTCAAATGTAATAAAAAAAATACTATGCATGCATAATAAATTTTATTTTTTTTTATTTTTTTATAAATATAAATAAAAAACTCCTTTAAAATAAGGAGTTTGGTAAATATTATGCGTGCGCAGTATTTTCTTGTTTTAACAAAAATGATGTTTTTTTGATTTTGAAATAAGATGACTATCCGCAGTGCATATCATATGAATTTTATTATAAAGTTTTGGAGAAGAAAGATTTGGCTTTTTCAGGAAACATCGTCCCGCTATCTGTTGCAATATTATGTGCCTCTCGCCTTTTGGGACGAGACGGCACATAATGATTTTCACTTCTATCGGGGCTAAAGGGAGAAATTTTGCTTTTTGTTTTCATTCAGGAAAAAAAGAAATGAAATAGTCGTTTTTGTGTATCCAAAATGTGATTGGTTACTCACTTTATTTTCTTACTTTACCCGAAAAAAATACAAATCATGAAGTTTATATCAAACCGAACTATAATTCTAAAATCACTTATTGCCGCATTTATTATTTTGGGAATCAAAAATTTTATTTTCAAAAACCTTTCTCTTTTTGGGCAGGATTTTCATGATTTGATAGAGCTGTCTGATATTACGATAATTTTCACGGGAGCTTTTTTTGTATTTGGGTTATTATTGGCGGCAACGATGACCGATTTTAAAGAAAGTGAAAAGATTCCCGGTGAAGTGGCTTCAAATCTGGAAGCTATAAAAGATTGGATTTACTTGGCTTTCAAAGCTCCTAGAACAGGAACCTCCGATTTATGTAAGGAAGAATTGAACAGCACTTTTCTGCGACAAGAAATGATTATCATTACCGATGGTATTATTTCGTGGATTTATTCCAGCGGTAAAGATTCTACGGTTATCTTTCCGTTAATTCGAAAATCAAATGAAATAGCCTATTATTTTGCCGAAAGAGGTGTAGATAAAGAAGCTATAAAAGGTATACAGGAAAACACCAACGCGATGCGAAAACAGCTTACGCGTGCGTATTCGATTTCGAGAAATAATTTTATCAAACCGGCATATACATTACTCCAAAGCATTCTGTTTATAGTGATGTCTCTTTTGCTGATTACCAAATTCAAAAGCCCATCTGCCGATTATTTGGTGACCTCTGCCATTACGTTTTTATTTTGCTATTTGTATTTATTGATTAGCGGTCTGGACGATCCTTTTGATATTTTCAATGGAGATACCAACGTTGATTTGAAACCCATTGACCGATTCAAACAACGATTACTTTCGGATTTTTTGGTTTGATAGTGTTTTTAGAACAAACAGTATAACTAAGGCATAGATAAAGCATAGATAGTGTATGAATAATGTATGAAAACAAAAACAAAAAATCACGATTAGATAGTCGTGATTTTCTGTTTAATGAGGTAAATTGATTTTTATTACCCTTTCTTAAAATTCCCACTGTCTACATCCCTCAAAAACTGGATTACCCCTTTGAAATAGTTTTTCTGGTCATCATATTGTGAAAGGTGGCTTCCATTTGGGCAATATAAAAATCGTCCGTTTTGCACTTCTTTAGACATCCATTCCATATGTTTTGGATCCATAGTGTCATATTTGGCACCAATAACCAAAGTAGGAACGGTAATTGTTTTAAGTCGGGCAGTAACATCCCAATCCTTTAAAGAGGCATCTCCCGTAATCCCAAATTCACTCGGGCCTTGCATATACACATACACATTCGGGTTGATGTGTTTGAAAGCTCTGTTTATGGATTCCGGCCATTTGTCAACAGGCATTCTTAAAATATGTTCCGTATAGTAATATTTGAATAGTAGTTCAGTGTATTTTGGGTTGGAATAATCCTTATTTTTTTCAAATGTTTTTATTTGGTCAAAAACAGCTTTTGGAAGTTTTGGTCCAAGTACTTCTTCGGCATATTTGTTGTAAGCAGGAGCGCTCGCCATCATATTGGAAATAATCAGTCCTTTGAGATTCTTTTGGTATTTCAAAGCATATTCCATTGCGAGGATTCCTCCCCAGGATTGCCCCAAAACATAAAAATTAGTATTGTCACAGCCTAATGCTTTTCGAACCTGTTCCACTTCTTCCACAAATCGTTCATTGGTCCACAAACTATTGTCATTAGGCTGGTCGCTGTAATAAGAACCTAATTGATCATAATAGATGTATTCAATACTTTCGTTCGGGAAATAGCCGTCAAATGACTCATACAGTTCATGTGTGAGACCTGGACCTCCGTGAAGCAATAGTACTTTGATAGTTGGATTGTTGCCTATTGTTTTTGTCCAAACCTTGAACGTGCCTTTCGGAGTGGTAATCGGAATCATTTTGATACCGCCGGTAAATTGATCATCTCTTTTTGAAAAGTCAAGATAATTGGCTTTAATGGTATCTTCAGTTTTTTCTTTACAGCCTACAATCAAAAAGAGGCTGATGAAAAGCATAGTATAGATTTTGATTCTCATGAGATTTTTTTTAAAATTACAGTGAAGATAAGAAGTTTTTAAATACAAAAAAAGA
>NZ_DASTTN010000169.1:0-9914 GCF_035760125.1 Flavobacterium sp. | reverse complement strand
TGTTATGGGTTCAAAAATATCATCCAGTCCATCTAGATTAGCGTCAATATTGGATAATGGTTTAAGAGCTTTTAGGACTTCAATAATATCTGATATACCGTCGTTGTCTGAGTCTAAATCCACTTGATCTGGAATTCCATCACCATCTGTATCTTTAGGGATGCAAGTCGCAATAAGTTTGAAAGTTGATTTGTTTCCAGCTATATCCAGTAGGTTTTTATGGGTAATTTGGAAAGATTTGGTTTGATAAGACTGAAATTTGAAGGTTCCACTTCCAGCTGAGAGAGGAACACTACCATTTAATCTAAAACGAATTTCGAATGATGAAAACTGTGTAACGCCACTTTCATAAATTCCATCATAATTGGTGTCAATCAATAATTGATTGGTTGGGTTCAAAACGGTGATTGTTTTATCAATGTCTGAATTGACGATGTATTCTGAATTTGTATTTAATAAATCGGCCGTATTTGCAGTTGAGACATACTCTAAACTAAGATTTATGGGTTTGGCAAAATTCAAATTATAAGTTACCGAAAATCCTTTTCCAGCCATGACTTCGGTAACAAAACTACCATCTGTGTTTCCGGTAAAAGGAATTGCAGCAGCGGGTGTAGTATTGGTAATAGAGCCAGAAAAAGAATTGGAATAAGTTCCAGTTGTTACAACTCCCGAATTTGGATTGGAACTATTTATGTTTTGGTTGCCAAAGGATTCAGTACAATTTAATATCCCGTCGTTATCGTAATCAATATCGATATTGTCATTGGCTAAATCATTGTCATTGTTTGTAGGACATTCGCTTACTGGAATTTTATCCGAGAAAACATCACTGATGCAGCCCGAG
Organism: Flavobacterium sp.; assembly: GCF_035760125.1. GTDB lineage: Bacteria > Bacteroidota > Bacteroidia > Flavobacteriales > Flavobacteriaceae > Flavobacterium. Next base: position 9,067 of record NZ_DASTTN010000169.1, on the reverse strand, counting down.
ATACTGCCTTTTACTTGATAAAAACCGGGCAAGGTTGGAGTGTAATTATTATTGGTAGCCAATGGAATCGTAATATCATTTTTATACCATTGAAAAGAATCGTAGGAGGATAATGTGTTGATTTTTAAAGATACGTTTGGTATGCAAGAGGAATTGGCTAATGATATTTTTCCGGTTACAATTTCGGGTTTCAAATCAAAACCAGAATAATAACCTCCATAAGTTGCTGCACCGTTTGTTCCAAAATAGGAAACATATACTTGTTTGGTTGATTTTACAGCTATATTTCCAGATAAATCAGATACGGTATAACGCACGAATTTTGAATTCCCTGTAATAGCAATCGGAGGAGAAGCAATGGGATTATTGTTTAATAAAACAGTGGCCCCAGATTCGGTTACAATATTTAAGATTCCATTAAATGATGTATTTCCTATAGATTGAATTTGCGGAATATTGTCGACAGTATTGGGTGTAGAACAATTTATAGGAGGAACAAAAAATAAGTTTTGATTGGCAGGAGAGTTAGATCCTCCAATACATTGATATGCAAAAAGATTTTCGGTTGCGGTAAGATATAAATTTCCATTGACGAATTGGCTTCCGTCAAGAGCAATGTATTCTCCTTTATTAAGTGTTTTGAACGGTGTAGCATTGCCATTGAGGAAAATTTGGGTATTATCGGAATGGGCTACAAGTAAAACACGTTCTAATTCATTGCTTCCAATTCCTTTTACAAATACATACTCTTTTCCTGTTTTTTCCAATGAAACAATTTGGTCAAAACCGACATCCCTTCCAACAGGAATCAATCCACCTCCATTTGGATTTAATCCCATTTCTGTACTGTTGCTTCCTCCAAACGAACCTGAGTTGACTACAACTGGTTTATCTGAGGTTACTAATGCGCCAATTATTTTTGAGCTATTTGAAATGGTACTGCCATCATTATAATTCTGTAATGCAAGTACATAACTTTCGTTTTTATTCAAAGTAACAGTAATTGGCCCGCTAACAGTAGCTCCATTTAAAATTTTAGTTCCGTTTTGAAGGTTTGAAATGGTGATTTTGGTTCCGTTTTCCGTGGCAAGTATAGAGGCAAAATTCAATAATGTTGGATCAAAAAGGGGATTCAACATTGCTCCTAATCTAAAAGTGGTTCCAAGTGCACTATTCCCTTTGGAAACCAATCCTCCTGAGTGATTATAACCTCCGTTATTGTTGATTCCAGCATTGACTCTGGCACTTACATAGATTAAATCTTCGGCTTCTATTACGTATCCCTTATTGGCTACAATTCCAGTGGAGGTTATTGGAGTGAACAGTTGTGTGTTATCTCCAGTCCCAATACTATAGCGATAAGGATTATTACTGTTAACGGTTCCATAGATGACGGTTCCGCCATTAGAAATTATTTTAAAGTTTACATCGGTAAGACTCGGAGTCGAGATGTATAAATATTGGTCTTCAACAAGTCCAATAGCAGAAATTAATGGGGGAATATAATGGGTTTTACTGAATTGAGAAAAGCAATTTAAGCTGAAAAAAGTTATGAGGACTAATAAGGTATTTTTCATTTGTTAAAAATATTGATAAAAGCTATCTTTTTAAAGAAAAATGACCTTTTATTATTTTTCCGTCTTCAAAAGTTACAGTGAACCAATAATCATCAGCAGGAAGGTTTTTTCCAGTATATGTACCGTTCCAGCCATTGTTTATCGCATTTAATTGTTTTAATAATTTTCCATAGCGGTCAAAAATAATTATGGTTGATTTTGGTAAGGCATCCAGATTTTGAATTTTCCAAGTATCATTAAATCCGTCATTATTTGGGGTAAAGAAACGTGGATAATCTAGCACATAGACTTTATAAGGAACGGAAACTCCACAACCATTCTTGTCTCTCACAGTTGCCCAATAAATTCCTGGACTGAGACCATTAAAAACGGGACTGTCTTGATAAAAATTACCGTCTAACGAAAATTCATAATTTCCATTGCCAGAATATGAAATTGAAACGGAGTTTTCGGATCCAGCAAAATCTGAAACTGTTACTTTAGTGATAGTTCCAATACCAGAAGGTTTTACAATATATTTTTTTGTTTTTTGACACCCGTCTGAATTTGTTACTGTCACGGTGTATTCACCAGAAGATGTCACATTTGTTGTATTGCTCGTGTCGCCGTTACTCCATAAATAGCTGGAAAATCCACTGTCAACAGTTAAGTCTTTATTGGCTCCATCACATAGTCCAGTTGTTTCGTCCTGAAAATTGGGTGGATCAAAAGTGTTTACGACAAGGGTTTCAGGAGTAATTTTATAACAATCTGGACCATTAACAATTCGAGCATAAATTATTTGTTGATTTGGAATAGTATTGGTAAAAAGATTGGGTAATTGATTTTTTTGCGCAATGGCATCGGTTTGATTCAGGTAATATTCAACGGTCAATCCGGGAGCCAATCCACTAATTACTTGTGGTGTGACTTTGGCATTCAAATCAAATTGGGTTATTCCGTCCAGCAATGCATCAGTATCACAACTTTCTATTGGATTTTGTGTTGAGATGGGGTTGTTTGATATTGATAAATTCAATTCGGCATAATTGACACAACCAAAGTCATTACTCACTCGGGCAGTAAGGATTTCATTTGGAACCGAATTAGTATATGTTGATGGATTCTGTATTGGATTAGTTTCATTTTGGGCATCAGACAATGATTTATAATAGACCAATTTTGTCAGTTTTGGATCGTTGTTTTTAATGATGTTATCTACTTTGGTTAAATCAAATACTGAAATACCATCCCCATTATCATCGCATTGGTAGAGGGTTGTATTCTTTAAAACGATTTGAGGAGCATATTCTATTTTTATTTCATCTTCGGCAGTACAGGTCGCGGGAGATAAAAGGACTTTTACTTTATAAGTGCCAGCAGCAGTAACAGTAAGAGTTGGGTTTGTTTCACCTGGAATTGGAGTTGTAGAACCGTCTTTATACCATGCATAAACATAAGTTGCAGGGAGTTTAGTATCAATTGTAAAGCTTTCTCCGTAGCATAAAGGATTATTTGTTGCGGAAGTACGATCTGGACCTAAGTCGATATCTGCCGAAAAACTTCCCGCCTCTAGAAATATGGCGGAATCATAATATTGGTATTTATCATCGGCAATTACTAATTTGATATGATATGTTTTACCGATAATTACATCAGTATGGGCATTCATTTTTACAATTTGTCCACTATAATTGACTGGACTTGACGCGTTATTATAACCGCCAAAATAGGATTCATTTACAGCTGGACAACCAGGATGGGAGGTTCCTAATGCATCTACTACATCATTTATGGTAGGATGGACATTTTTGGAAGATACTGGAGTTGTGGTTCCAGGTAATACGGCAATATTCGTATAGTTATCTGTACTTCCTTTTTCCTTAATCAGAAAAGCAAAAGCATCTGAAAATTGGCAGGGAAAATACAATTGGTATTCATTGGATGCAAAAATATAATTGAAACTTATGGAAGTGGTTAAAGGAACAAAATCAAATTCGAGCACTGTGGCGTTAATGCTGTTGATTCCTAATGTTTGATCAAGATCGGAATCACCAAGCCATGAGCTATTCCCAGTACCTCCGCCGTTTGTGTATGGGCCTATTGCTTCTTTACTGGTTGAGGTAGATAATATAACACCTTCTTTAATGGGGAAATTACTAGTTCCGGCATTGAAATAACCATAACTGTTTTGACTCGTTGTAAAGGTATCTCCCCTTGCATTGGAGCTTAAAACATTGGCGCATTTACTTTTTACCAAAACAGTCTCAACCAGTTCTTGAGCAGTTTTGGTGTCATCTACACTAATATACTGAGCACTTGCAGCAGTAGTGAAAATGTAGAGTATTAAAAATAAAAGATTTTTTATACTGTTCATAGAAACAAATATACTACAAATCTCTGTTTTTTAATATTCTATAGGATAGGAATAGAAAGATAATCGTCCAACATAAAACGATTACAATTGCCGAAAAAGGAACACTGTAATCTTTGAGGTTTTCAACGCCCATTTGGTCGCCAATTGATTTAATAAGTGATAATCTAGAAAAAGGTTCTAATATCAAATTGGACATTGCTTCCAAAGGGAAAAATTGAGTGATATAACTTGCCATTTTTCCTTCAGGAAATAAACGAAAGTTCAAAATCCCTTTTGCTATGGCTTCGACAATATTCCAAACCAATAAAAATCCCAACGCAAAAGCAGATCTTTTTACCAATATTCCCAAGAATAAACAGAAAGAGAAAAATCCAACCAATTTTATAAAAAAAGCTAAAACATATTCCAGATCAGAAAAGACAATGCCAATTTCGGTATAAGATGAAAAACTGTAGCCTAGAATTAAAGTCATTACAAAAACAAAAACAGTTGAGCATAATGAAAATAATACTATGGTTACGAATTTTGAGAGTATAAATTCTTTCTTGCTCAATCCATCAATTAGATTCTGTTTTAAAGTGCCATAACTGTATTCATTTGCCATCATTGAAACAATTACGATAGCCAAAAAGAGTTTTAAAATTGCCGCAATATAAGTGTTGAAATGCCAGATATAGGGAAAATTAAAAATACCCATTTCGGCAATCTGAAAATGAATGTTACCAATATTAAATTTAATCGAGGCAATCAAAGAAATAAAGGAAAGCAATATAAAATAGGTTAGAGTCAGCACACGACTGGCTTTGTTCAACCATATTTTTTGTAATTCTATAGAGAGTAATCGTTTCATGTTTTTAATTTTAGATTTTAGAATTCAGGTTTTAGATTTAACGTTGGAATTGCATTTCGCTATTGATTCTTGGTTAATTCTAAAAATTGCTCTTCCAAGCTGTTTTTGCGTTTTACCAGATGGCTTAAACAAATATTATTGGAAAATAGAAAGTGATTCAAATCTTTTGATTCTAATTTTGTTTTTAAGTAAACCAAAACTTTTCCTTCTGATGTAGTAGTTTTTTCAATTGCCGGATGAGTTTTTAATACTTGAATTAAATTATCAGTATCATCCGCCTGCAATTCGAAGAATCCTTCATTGGCAGAAATACCATCAACAGGACCCGTATAAAGGATTTCACCTTTTCTTAAAACCATAACATGGGAACATACTTTTTCGACTTCGTCTAACAAATGTGAGGCCAATAAAATGGTAGTGCCTTTTGAAGCAATTTGTTTTATGATGTCCCTTATTTGATGAATCCCCTGAGGATCTAATCCATTTGTTGGTTCGTCCAATATCAAAATCTCAGGATCATTCAATAGGGCAGAAGCAATGGCTAAACGCTGTTTCATTCCTAAAGAAAAAGTACTGAATTTGCTGTCTTTTCTATCATTGAGACCTACCAATTCTAATTTCTCCTGAATTTTGGAGTAATCGATGTTTTTTATTTTACAAACCAATTTAAGGTTTTCTTGAGCGGTCATGTAAGGATAAAAATTGGGTCTTTCAATAATTGCTCCCACTTTTTTCAACGCTTCGTGTGTTTGAAGATTTCCGTCAAACCAACTGTATTCGCCAGAAGTTTTGTTAACTACGTTGAGAACGATACCCAAAGTAGTCGATTTTCCACTTCCATTAGGGCCTAGAATACCATAAACATTGCCTTTTTTTATTTCTAATGAAACATTTTTTAAAGCTTGAAGACTGCCATAACGCTTGTTGAGGTTATGTATTGAAAGAATTGTTTCCAAATTAGTAAGTGTTTTTTGTATAGGACGAGTTTGCTTTGTTTTTGTTACTCGAGGGGTTCGATTATTTTCGATATGACGAGATTTTATAGAACAACATGAAACTGTTTAGTTGCTTAAAATCAAATGTTTTTATTGATTTAAAAAGGCAAACACCTTGAATAAATAGCCGTATTGATGTAAATTTGTAACAAATCTACCTGAAATGAGTGAGGCGCCTTTAATGTTTTTTAAAAAACCATGTTATCCTATAAATAGTTCATTGATGAATTATCTCGAGCGATTTGATCTTGTATCCAAAGAACCTGTCATTTATGATGATCTTTTGCGATTTTCGGGAGCAATAAGTGTTTTTGATAAAAATGATCAGGATACCTTGTGGATTAGGGTTTATTATAATGAGTTCGAACGAAAAGAGATCGATTTGAATCTTAAAAAAGTATATTCATTATTGTATTCTGATGGGAACACAGATATTTTGCAATACTTGAATGTGGATGCAATTGACTATTGTACTTTTGGAAACTCAAAGCCATTTAGAATAAAAGTTAGAAATATTTTGAATGACAACTATACTTATTTTTATATTAAAAAAGCGGATGCATCCAGAGTTTATGGTTTGGAATTAGAGCATCTTCTATCTCCATACAAAATTAATTTTTTGGTATTTAAAGATACTCTGATAGAAGAACATATTACTGGAATTCCAGGAGATGTTTTTATGCAAAATTTATTGAATAAATGTACGGAAACCGAAAAAGCGCAAATAGCCAAAGAATTTGTGAAGTTCAACGAACGTTGTATGATTCGTTTATTGGGAGATATGAGATCTTATAATTACGTTGTTATTCCTATCCATGATTTTGATCAAGTTGTCTATAAAATTAGACCAATTGATTTTGACCAACAATGTTATGAAGGAAATTTTAAAGTGTATCGACCTCAGTTTTTCAAGGAAAATTATCCTATGATCCAAAATATAAAGAATAAACTTCAGGATCGATCCATAGAACAATATAAAAACGAAGAGCGATCTGCATTGGCCAAAAGAATTAATTCAGCCGAAAACAGAATTAAGATTCTGATGAAAATTATGGGTAATGATAATATTTCCACAGATGAAAATTTGAGTCACCTGAAACTGGAATTGTATCGTTACACGAACGACATGAATTTTAAAAATGCAAAATCAATGGGGAATGTATTGAGTGCCGCTTTCGAATTTGTTACCCGAAATTTCAATAGCTCCAATTTATTCAGACCAGGGTTTTAGTGAAAATATTTAGAAAAAATTACATTGATGAAAGGCGCTTTCTTGTGTAATGATTCAATAAAGTTTCATTTATATTTTTTAACTCAGGAGTTAGAAATGTTTTTCTGTCTTGTAAATCATTGGTTAATTCAACCTGACAAACGGTACATTTGTATTCTTTGAAATGACTAGTTACGTTTCTAACAGTCACTATTTTGTGACCAAAAATTGAACAGGCTGTCTTTTTATCTACAAATTTTGACATGAAATCTAAGAAGCTCATAGCGTGTGTGTTATAAATTTTGACAAACGTATAATAAAAGCATTTATTATTCAAATAAATCCGATGAAATGCATGTTTTTTATCTTAAAGAAGTGTAAATCTTACAATAATGTTATTTATATAAAACCTATAGAGTTTGTTGTTAAAAAAATCCCCAACTACCTAAGCAGTTGGGGATTGTGATTTGATTGAAATAATTCTTTATCAGTACTTATTAAGACTTCTCTTCTTTATTGAAATAAACCAAATAGTAATACATCTGTTTTTCTTCGTCCCATCCTTTTTCCACAAATTTTTCGGCACTTTCAGGATTGATAAAATCCATTTTGATCTGGATATGGGTATCTAGGTTGATTACGTTCTTAATTGATTTTCTGGCATCACTCACAGCTGCATTCGCAATCGGGAAAGAGGTTACATCTTCAATGCTGTATTTTTCTCCTTTGTCAACTTTGTAATTTTTAAATTCAGGAATTAAATCTGGGTTATCTAATACTTCATTCAAGAAATTAGTTTCTTCAAATTGATCGTTTTTTGCAAAATAATTTACTGAACGGTTCATAAACATTACCTCTTCTTTTTTGTCTTCGGCAGGGAAAACAACGTCTTTGGCAAAATTTTGACAGAATTTCAAGTATTTTTTGGTGATGAAATTTTCATCTTCAAATGCATCTACGGATAGGAAATGCTCCAACCAATATCTGGCATCATAACGATTGCTGTCTACCGATAGAATTTTGTATCCTTCTTCTTTTTTGTAATTAAAAATCAAACAACCTTTATCCAGTTTGTTTAAGCTTACTCCATGCTGTAATATCATTTCCAATTGCGTTCCTTTTTCTTCAAACTGTAAAAAGTCGGATTGGATTTCGCTTTTGAAAATACCGATAGCATCGACTACATTATTATCAATACTTAAATTGGTTAAATAAGTTACATATACCTCACCATTTTTGATATGTGGATGGTTGGACTGCTCAAAAAGGTGATTGGTTATCTTTTTGGAAACATCATGCAAACTATTTGGATTGCTGAAAATTTCAGTTGCATATTTAAACATGTCATTGTAGTCCAAATCTACTTCGTGAGCAAACTGAAAATAGTTTTCTTCTTTCTCCTTAAAAGGTTTGAAGAAAAACTCCTTCATCAAAGGCACAATCTCATCGTTTAATTTAAATGGTTCTTCCGATAAAAAAAGAGGCTCGTTACGACTCATGTTTCCCACACGGTGTATGGATAACGTTTCAATGTGCGTGTTGTACAGGTTGATCATTTATTTTTAAGTTTAGATGAAAAAGCCAAGAAAAAAGACAGAATTAAAGTCTTTACTCTTGGCTCTTGATTCTTATTGTCGTTTTGTTTTAATTCCAATTCTCCTCAAAGCCGTAGTCTTCAAAACTATCGTCTCCTTCGAACATGTCTAGGTCGTCTTCGTCTAAATCGTCTTCAAATTCGCCATAGATGTCGTTATGCATGTCATCGGCTTCAAAGTTTTTCTCGAGGGCTTCGTCTGGCATTTCTCCGTGAGAAAATATAGTTTCAGGATATGTATTACCAACAACTTGTTCTTCAATAGCAGCCAATTCTACTAAGAAAGTCCACATATTGATAAAGTCGTAAACATAAATAATCTTAGTATTTTCCTCGTCTAATATGTCAGATAATTGATAGTCACTCATGATTTTTTGTTCGCCGGGAACGTCACCTGTATCAAACATAGAAATCTCATCTTCTTGATTCCAAGTTTCGTCACAGGTATAGAAAGAAGCTACTTCCATTCCGTCAAAACCAAATGA
>NZ_DASTTN010000168.1:0-9710 GCF_035760125.1 Flavobacterium sp. | reverse complement strand
CTAATATGAATGCACAAGTTGGTTTAACCAACCCAGCAACCATTGGAGCTGACGTTTGTCACTTGAACCTTCACAAAACATTTGCAATCCCTCACGGTGGTGGTGGACCAGGTGTTGGGCCAATTTGCGTTGCCGAGCACTTAGTTCCTTTCTTGCCATCAAACCCAGTTATCCCAACAGGAGGAAGCAATGCCATTACAGGTATTTCTGCAGCACCTTGGGGATCGGCATTGGTGTGTTTGATCTCTTACGGTTACATCACGATGCTAGGTGCCGATGGATTAAAAGAAGCTACAGAGCACGCTATCTTGAACGCCAATTACATCAAAGAAAAATTAAACGGTCATTATGATACGTTATACTCTGGAGAAATGGGTCGTGCCGCTCACGAAATGATTTTGGAATGTCGCCCTTTCAAACAAAAAGGAATCGAAGTTACCGATATCGCAAAACGTTTAATGGATTATGGTTTCCACGCACCAACCGTTTCTTTCCCAGTGGCAGGAACCTTGATGATCGAACCAACCGAAAGTGAAAACCTAGAAGAATTAGACCGTTTTTGCGACGCTATGATTGCTATTCGTAAAGAAATAGAAGCTGCAACCATCGAAGACAGTAACAACGTATTGAAAAATTCTCCTCATACATTGGCCATGCTTACTGCCGAAACTTGGGATTTCCCATACAGCAGAGAACAAGCTGCTTTCCCACTGGATTACATCGCCGAAAACAAATTCTGGCCTACCGTTCGTAGAGCTGATGATGCTTTTGGAGACAGAAACCTAGTGTGTAGCTGTGCGCCAATCGAGGCTTACATGGAGAGCTAGATTGCAGAAGGCAGAAATTTAGATTGCAAACTGCAGATTATACAAAACCCTTTCAGACTTAAAACTGAAAGGGTTTTTCATTTATTAGAATTCTAAAGAAAGATTAGGAGCAGATATTTTATGGCTTTTCATCAACATTACTCCTGCTGTCCGCTGTATTCCCGATTAACAAAAACTACGGCAAAAAAGCCTTATTTTCTAAATCGGGAGATGCCGCTCCCATCAGGGCTAGGCCACTTATTTTGTTTTTTATAAAATATTTTTCAAAAACCCGAATGCAAGGATTGCAACCGAGCGACAACGAATAAACGAAGTAAATCAACACCATCTGAATCCTCACGCTTACGGAGTAAATTGATAAACTTTTAATACATTAATGATTATTCAAAAAAAATAAATAACTTAACTCCTTAATCCTTAATTAAATAATTTCATTATGAAAATTTCAAAGATGTTACTTACTATTTGTTTATCATTTGTGCTTTTTGGATATGGTCAAAATAAACTAACAGGGAAAGTTGTCGATTTTAACAATAAACCTGTAGCAAAAGCTAAAATATATTTAGACTCCATATACTCCAAAGTGGCAACAAATAAGGACGGCAATTTTGAAGTTTTAATTCCTACAAAGGTGAGTACAATTAATGTTTACTCTGATGAATACGGATTATTATCCTCTAAATATAATAATGAAGACAAAATGAGTTTTGTGTTTTTAGAGCCTGATAAATCAAAAAAAATCAAAAAAGGGAGTGATGTTTCAATTGCATATTCAAAATCAGAAGACAAATATGTTGCCAAATCCCAAAGTACAAGTACCTCAACTGACAAGCGTACTTACAACACTATTTATGATATGATAAGAGGCAAAGTAGCAGGAGTATCCGTTTCAAGAGATAACAAAATAACTATTCAAGGAGTCAGTTCAATAAACTTTGTCTCTGAACCATTATTTGTTGTCGATGGAATGATAGTATCTAATATTGATTATATTATTCCTAATAATGTAAAATCAATAAGGGTCCTGAAAGGTGCTGAGGCTTCTGCTTATGGATCTCAAGGATCTAATGGCGTTATAGTAATAACAACTATAAAATAGTTTTCATTAGGTTTAAATTTGAAAAAAAAGCTTACCCGATAATGGATTTAAAAATGTCAAAGTTGAAATTTTCAAAAATCTTAAAGAGGGAATGTGAGGTCGCATTCTCAAAGAATGCCCAGCCAATGTGGCTGAGAATTTTTAAGTATGCTGCGTTAGGGTGTTTCATTTATTTCTTTTGGAACAGTGCTTTATTTTGGATTATTTTGATAGTTGTATTTATTTTAGCATTGTTATTGCACTTTTGGTATAGGTTTAAAACAGAGGCATGGACAAAAAGTTACGGGGGATGGGATTATGATAAAAACAAACCCGACAACAAGGATTCGTAATACACACCCACAACAATGAGTCATAATAGTAATGTACAATTTATCATTCTTTTCGAATACGGATTGCACACGAGCGATAGCAAACTGACGAACTAAATCTGTTTATCGGACATAATACTACTATTTTATTTTCATAAAACATTCTCCAAAAAAAACTTTCCACTCTAAACAAAAATCAGTCTTTTATCGTTGATTTTTTTTATTTAACATCAAATGATATTCATCCTTTTTAAATAAAAAAATAACTATTTAACAAAAAAATCACACTTTGTTATTTATTATAATTCTAAGAATAAAATGCATCAATTAATAATTTTCAATAAAATATATTCAATAATTTTACCATATATCTAGTATTTCATAATTATATGCATGCATAGTAAATAATTTATGCTTTATACATTTATTATAATTACTTTAGCCAAAATTTATCTGGAAATTATCAAAATGAAAATAAAAATAACTGGTATAGGAAGCTATATTCCTGAGAAAAAGATTAGCAACACCGATTTTAGTGAACATGTTTTTTTAAATGAAGATGGTTCTCCTTTTGCTTATCCTAACGAAGTCGTAATTAACAAATTTAAAGGAATCACGGGTATCGAAAAAAGAAGATATGCCGAGGATCACTATACCGCCTCAGATTTAGCCTTTTTTGCTTCCCAAAGAGCAATAGAGAATGCTGGAATAGATCCAGAGACCTTGGACTATATCATTTTTGCACACAATTTTGGTGATGTAAAATTTGGTACTACCCAATCGGATATTATCCCAAGTTTGGCCACAAGAGTAAAGCATCAATTACAGATAAAGAACCCAAAATGTGTTGCTTACGATATCCTTTTTGGCTGTCCTGGTTGGATTGAAGGTGTATTGCAAGCCAACGCATTCATAAAATCAGGCATGGCAAAAAAATGCCTTGTCATAGGTGGAGAAACTTTGTCTCGTGTGGTAGATGCCCACGATAGAGATTCTATGATCTACTCAGATGGAGCCGGAGCTTCTGTCATAGAAGCCTCAAATGACGAAGCTGGAATGCTATCTTATGAAAGCGCCACTTATGCTGCAGAAGAAGCAAACTTCCTTTACTTCGGAAAATCATACAACCCAGTTTTGGATCCCGATACTAAGTACATCAAAATGTACGGTCGTAAAATATATGAATTTGCTTTAAGCCAAGTTCCTGCGGCCATGAAAAGCTGCTTGGATCAAAGCGGTATTGCCATTGGGGACGTCAAAAAAATCCTTATCCATCAAGCCAACGAAAAAATGGATGAAGCCATTATTCACCGCTTTTACAAATTATACGGACAAACTCCTCCAAAAGATGTGATGCCTATGAGCATACACGAACTGGGAAACAGCAGTGTTGCAACAGTTCCCACATTATTTGACTTATTAATTCAAGGAAAAATAGAAAATCAAGAAATTAAAAAAGGAGATGTATTGCTTTTTGCTTCTGTAGGAGCCGGAATGAACATCAATGCTTTTGTCTATAGATATTAAACTAGCTGTACGCTTATTTATTCGAAGCCCACTTCACTCTTTTGTGCAGTGGGCTTTTTTTTTGGAAACAAAACCAATAGATATTATTGGACAAATTTGAAATTACAAACCGTATAAGAAACAGAATCTTTATATTTGCAAACTCTAAAGCAAAAGCGATAGTTAAAAATTAAAAACATGTACGAAAAAACGTTTCCCAATAAAAGATTCAAACATACTTTAGAATTTTTAAAAAAACATGTCAACACATCTCAAACAATACTAGACTTGGGCGTTGACAATCCTTTTTCTAAAATAATGAAAGCCGAAGGTTACTCAGTAAAAAACACTACAGGTGAAGATTTGGACTTGAATCAAAGCGTTTTTTCAGAAGGAAAACAAGATGTAGTAACTGCTTTTGAAATTTTTGAGCATTTATTGAATCCCTACACTATTTTAAGCGAAATAAAATCAGATAAATTATTAATATCAATTCCTTTGCGTCTTTGGTTTTCATCTGCCTACCGTAGTAAAACGGATATGTGGGACAGACATTACCACGAATTTGAAGACTGGCAATTGGACTGGTTATTAGAAAAAACAGGATGGAAAATCATCGACAGAGAAAAATTTACTCATCCCGTTAAAAAGATTGGATTTCGCCCATTATTGCGATTTTTTACTCCGAGATATTATATCGTTTACGCAGAAAAAATCAAGAATTAAGATTACAGATTTTAGATTACAGATTAACGATTTATATAAAATCTAAAATCAAGAATCGTTAATCATCATTCAAAAATATTTTAAATGAAATATTACATCGTAATCCCAACCTACAACGAAGAAGCCTTTATCGCTTTGACATTACAATCCTTGATCTCGCAAACTGTTTTGCCAAAAAAAGTAGTCGTTGTCAATGATAATTCGACCGATAAAACTGCCGAAATTGTTTTGGCTTTCGCCAAAGACAATCCGTTTATTACTTTAGTAAACAAAACTTCCAGCGCGATTCATTTACCAGGAAGCAAGGTAATTCAAGCTTTTCAGAAAGGATTTGAAACTTTGGACGAAGATTACGATTTAATCGTAAAAATTGATGCAGATTTAATTTTTCCTTCCAATTACTTCGAAACCATAATTAAACATTTTCAATCCGATTCAACAATCGGAATGGTAGGTGGATTTTGTTACATCGAAAAAAATGGTGATTGGATTTTAGAAAACTTAACCGATAAAGATCATATTAGAGGCGCATTGAAAGCCTATCGGAAAGAAACCTTCAAACAAATTGGAGGCTTAAAACCAGCGATGGGCTGGGACACCGTTGACGAATTACTTTGCAAATACTACAATTGGAAAGTAGTCACAGATTCAACTTTACACGTAAAACATCTCAAACCAACAGGTGCTAATTATAACAAAGCAGCCCGTTACAAACAAGGTGAAGCTTTTTACACTCTTGGTTATGGTTTTTGGATTACAGCAATTGCATCGGTAAAATTAGCAATGATGAAGAAAAAACCTTTGCTTTTCTTAGATTATATTCAAGGATTTTGGAAAGCAAAAAAAGCAAAAACCCCTTTATTGGTCTCCCATGAACAAGCCAAATTCATTCAAAAGTATCGTTTACAAAAAATGAGACAAAAACTTTTCTAAGGAAAAACACATAACACATAACTTATAACTCACAACAAGTTTGTAATTTAGCCCATATTCTATATAATTATGATGCTCATTCGCTATACCTCCCAAATCGGGAAATATTTTTTAATGTGGAAAGAAATCTTCAACAAACCAACAAAATGGTCTGTTATGAGAGGTCTAATTTTCAAAGAAGTCGATGATTTAATTATTGATTCATTGGGAATCGTTGCTTTTATTTCTTTCTTCGTTGGTGGAGTTGTTTCGATGCAAACGGCTTTGAATCTAACTAATTCTTTTATCCCAAAATACCTTATCGGATATGCCACACGTCAGTCTGTAATTTTAGAATTTGCCCCTACATTCATGTCTATCATTATGGCGGGAAAAATGGGTTCTTTTATAACATCCAGTATAGGATCTATGCGTGTTACCGAACAAATTGATGCGTTAGAAGTTATGGGAGTTAACTCTCTTAATTATTTGGTCTTCCCAAAAATCATAGCCTTGCTTTTATATCCTTTCCTAATAGGTATTGGAATGTTTTTAGGAATAGCAGGTGGCTATATTGCAACTGTTTATGGTGGTTTTGGCGCTAGTATTGACTTTATCGAAGGGATTCAGAGAGATTTTATACCTTTCCACATAGTATACGCTTTTACCAAGACTTTTATTTTTGGCATGCTATTAGCCACTATTCCATCTTTTCATGGCTATTATATGAAAGGTGGTGCACTTGAGGTTGGTAAAGCCAGTACCGTATCTTTTGTATGGACTTCTGTTACCATCATCTTGCTAAATTATATTATTACCCAATTACTCTTAACAAAATGATAGAAATAAAAAACATAGAAAAATCATTTGCAGGTGTTAAAATTCTAAAAGGAGTTTCCAGTGTTTTTGAAGCAGGAAAAACCAATTTGATCATCGGACAAAGTGGATCTGGAAAAACAGTTTTATTAAAATCATTATTAGGAATCCATACTCCAGAAGTAGGAACCATTTCTTTTGATGGTCGTATTTACTCTGATTTAAACGCTGATGAAAAAAGAGAAATCAGAACTGAGATAGGTATGCTTTTTCAAGGAAGTGCTTTATTTGACAGTATGACTGTTGCCGAAAACGTAGGTTTTCCTTTGAAAATGTTCACCAACGATAGCAATTCTAAAATTCAAGATCGCGTTGATTTCGTTTTAAAAAGAGTAAATTTAATTGGTGCCCACAAAAAATTACCTTCTGAAATTTCTGGAGGTATGCAAAAAAGGGTTGCTATTGCTCGCGCTATTGTGAATAATCCGAAGTATTTATTTTGTGACGAGCCGAATTCAGGATTAGACCCAAATACAGCAATTTTGATTGATAACTTAATCCGAGAAATTACTGAAGAATACAATATTACTACTGTTGTAAACACCCACGACATGAACTCCGTAATGGAAATTGGTGACAATATTTTGTTTCTTAAAAATGGGTTAAAAGCTTGGGAAGGAAACAAAGAAGAAATTTTCCTTACCGAAAATGAAGCTATAGTAGAATTTGTTTATTCATCAGAGTTATTCAAAAAAGTAAGAGAAGCATATTTGAAAGGATAAATTAGATTTTATTTTTTTCAAATAAAGTCTTTCTATAACCAACCCAGTTAATTAAAACTACACCAATTAGAATAACTATTAAGGCAAGTATTTGTTTTGAACTTATAGTTTCTTTAGCAAATAACCAACCTAAAAAAACAGCTATAACTGGGTTTACATATACGTAGGTTCCAACTTGTATCAATGAACGTTTAGTTATTAGCCATAAATAAGCAACAAAAGCAAGTATTCCAAAAACAATAAGATACCCCAAACTCAACCAAGAAGTTAATGATATATTGCCAAAAGCAAAACCTTCGGTTTCTTTCGTAAAATAAGACACTATCAAACAAAACAATCCTGCGCTTATCATCTGCAAAGCGACATTCATCAAGGTAGGCAAATCAGTAGGATAATATCTTGAAAACAAAGAGCCCAATGCCCATGATATTCCTCCGGCTATAATTACTATTACTCCCAAAACAAAATGATCTGAAAAAACAGATTCATTGACATCAAAAAGGATTATAACCCCTGCAAAACCAATAACCAATCCTAAAAGTGAACTGATATTTGAAAAGTTTTCTTTCCATTTTGGATAATCTAAAATTAAGAACCAAAAAGGCAAACTACAAACTACTATTGAAGCAATTCCTGAAGGAACAAATTGCTCTGCCCACATGACAGATCCTGTTCCACCAACAAGCAAAAGAGTTCCGTAAATTGAATTTTTGAGTATTGCTTCCTTACTTGGCTTTTTTAAATTTCCTTGCGCTTTTATTAAAATTAGTAAAAGCAAACCCGCAATTACAAATCGCATTCCCATCAACATAAATGGCGGAATGGTTTCAAGTCCCAAAAAAATAAAGAAGTAAGTACTTCCCCAAATAATAAAAATAGCAGCGAAAGCAAGATAAATTAGAAATTGATTATTGTTTTTAGGCATGTGAATTTTAGGTTTTTTATAATAATAAAAAAAAATGATTTCCTTTGAAAATTGAGTTTCCTCAAAATTCTTAAGAATTCACTTTTTTGATTTAATTAGGAAAAAAAATATTTATTAGGGCTTCAATTGAGAAACAATACCTTTTATATCTTGTTCTTTACTTTTAGGGTAAATCAACAAGACAGAATCTTTGTCTACTATAATATAATCATCCAAACCGTCTACAATTACTTGTTTTCCTAAAGCGGTTCTAATAATATTATTCGATGCATTTTGCAACAATACAGTTGCATTTACCACTGCATTATTATTGTCGTCCTTCGGCAATTTTTCATGTAACGAACCCCAAGTTCCAAGGTCATTCCAATCAAAAGTTGCAGGAAGTACATACACATTTTTGGCATTTTCCATTATGGCATAATCGATGGAAATATTTTCGCCTTTTGGATAATTCTCCTGAATAAAATCACTTTCTTTATCTGAATTATACAATTCATATCCTTCCATGAAAAGAGCAAACATCTCTGGCTGCAATTCTTCAAAAGCTTTTAAAATAGACTTTACACTCCAAATAAAAATACCGGCATTCCACAAATAATTTCTGCTTTGGATAAATTTTTGGGCCGTTTTGGAATCGGGTTTTTCTCGAAACTGAACCACTTTTTTTATTGAGCGACTATCTAATTTATCGAATTCAATGTAGCCATAACCAGTGTTTGGAGCTGTCGGTAAAATCCCTAGAGTCATTAAAGATTCTTCTCTTTCGCATAAATCGAAAGAACGTTGTAAATTGGCCACAAACTGCATTTCATCTTCAATCCAATGGTCACTTGGAGCAACAACCATCACTGCATTTGGATTCAATTTTTTAATTTTTAACGAGGCATACAAGATACAAGGAGCTGTATTTCTCATGGCTGGCTCCAAAACAATTTGCTCTTGCTTAACCATTGGCAATTGTTCCAAAATCAAATCATTGTAACTTTCGTGTGTCAGAATCAAAATATTCTCTTTCGGAATGATTTGTGATAATCGGCTAAATGTTTTCTGAATTAACGTTTCTCCAGAGCCCAACATATCATGAAACTGCTTCGGGAACTCTCTCGTACTCACAGGCCAAAATCGCGAACCGATTCCGCCTGCCATTAATATTGCGTAATAATTTTTGTTCATTTTAATTTTTTGTGTTCGCTACTTTATAGCCAATCATTTTTAACCAGGCAATAACTCTACCTCGGCATTTGGGTTAAATAAATACAACCGCCCAGAACTTATTTCCAAACATTCGTATCGCTTGGTTCGAATTGCTATTTTCTTGAAAATCTTTCCATTTGAAATTCTAAAAACACTACCGTAAGGAATATCAAAGATATAATTTTTATCATTTGGTTTATCATACTGCTTCAATGCCAATGCCAATGTAGTATCGGTATCGCTACTTGCGGTCGGATTCCTAAAATGTCTTGCCAACAATGGCAATAAATGATTCGGAAAAATCTCTGGTCGAATAAACGGTACCATCATCCTTTGAAAAGAATGTTTCCATTCACCGCCATGAGGTTTAATATGTCGTCCAAATTTTTCAAAGGCTACCAAATGTGAAATTTCATGAATCAGAGTAATCAAAAACCTGTATTTATTGAGACTCGCATTCACCGTAATTTCATGTTTCCCGTTCATCCCTTTTCGATAATCTCCATGACGGGTTTGTCTCTCATTCACAATTTTGAGATGCACTTGATGCGTAACAATCAGTTCAAAAACTGGTTTTACGGCATGTTCCGGCAAATATTTTAAAAGTGTTTC
>NZ_DASTTN010000167.1:0-5068 GCF_035760125.1 Flavobacterium sp. | reverse complement strand
TACGGCTTTTTTGATATCAGCCGATTTGATGAGATAATATTTAGTAGCATCTGTCAGACCAACGGATGGTGCGCAATGTCCTGCCTGCAATGCTCTTTGGATTACTTCATCCGGTATTGCATCGTTTGTAAAATGACGGGTGTCACGGCGTGATTTTATGATTTCATCTAATGTCATTATGTGCAGTTTTTGCGTTAGGGATTGTAGTGGCATCCTTTATTGCCGGGGTTCGGCAATAAAGATATAACGAAAAGCCCGACCCTTGGGGAACGCCCAAATTTATAAAATCTATCCTTTTATTTTTACCGGAATCCCGGAAACCATCAATACAACGGTTTCGGCTTTTTGGGCGATGTATTGATTCATCCAACCTTGAAGTTCTGTGAATTTTCTACCAATATGAGTATCAGCATGAACACCCATTCCAATTTCATTGGTAACAATAATAATCGTTGTGTTTTCTTGTTGTGCAATGGCATCCAATTCGGCTTTAGCTTGTTCCAAACTTAAAGCAACATCATTTTTCGTATCCACAAAAAAATTAGTCAGCCAAAGCGTCACGCAATCGAC
This sequence comes from Flavobacterium sp., assembly GCF_035760125.1. Lineage (GTDB taxonomy): Bacteria > Bacteroidota > Bacteroidia > Flavobacteriales > Flavobacteriaceae > Flavobacterium. Next base: position 4,498 of record NZ_DASTTN010000167.1, on the reverse strand, counting down.
AATGGCTACTTTTCCTGAGAAATCAATTTCGCTCAAATGCTTCTCTTTTTCATTATTCTCCCAACGTCCATCACGGTCTTTTTGGTGGCAGTCAATGCGTTTTTGGAAATCTTCGTCCCACTTTCTGGCAGTGGCCACATACATTGGCTTTTCGGATAAACCTTTGGCTAAATTTTCGGCATAACTGCTTTTTCCTGAACGTTCCCCGCCCGTTATTAAGTATATCATTTTTTTATTTTAAAAATCTCCCTAAGGATTGTATCACTGATTATGGAATAAATTATTTTTTTAACAACTGTCTTATGGACACCAAATGTCCAAAGAAAACAATTGGAACTATAAAAGTGGGCAACCAACTAAATGGAAAATTTAAGACGGCTATATTGGGTTGGTCAAAACCAAACTTTTGCATCGGCGAAGGTATCGACAATATTGCAATTACTACAATATTTATTAAAAGGGCAAGACAAATAAGATTCCAAATTAAAATGACTTTTCTACTCAACAACACTTTCGTACATCCATAATAGGCAATAAAAGACGCGGTAATTCCAGCAATTATATCAAAATTTCTCCCGGTAAACGTCATTAATTCAGGAACTGCTTTGTAAAGAAATAACCAAAACAAAACGATCTCGACCGGAATTCTCACCACGTTCAGGTAAATAATATTTACCAAAGGCAGGCTGTCTATAAATTCACGCCCTTTTGCTTTGGCAAACAATAGCACAATTGTAATGATTAGGGGCAAAACACCAAATAATGCAATTTTGGGCGGAAACAAATCTACATTAGAATTGTAAAAATTATTGAATGACAAAACCGCTTGAATAAGCAACCAAATCATCATACCAAATAAAATACTATTCGCTTTTTTTCTTGTAGCATCTTTACTTGAACTATGAATAGTCCAATAAAAAAGAACCAAAGTAACCAACGTGGTCACCACGAAAGTTATCGTAATAAAGGATGGCAAATTTTCTATCATGACCAGCAAATTATGATGTTATTAAATATGCTCTTCTTTTCAATCAATACGGACAATGTGTGCAATCGCTTTTACAGCAATAGCCCCGTTTGAGATGAAACCAAGGCTTAAAAACATAGTTGCCTTCTTCAAAATAATAATCAATTCCTTCGATTATGTTTGTGCTTTCAGGCAATAGCGAAGCTTTGTTTCCTATGGCAGTTTCCGGAGTTATGGTCGATACAAATTCATCAATTTTATCGGAACAAGCAGTTTTGAAACAACTCGAACAAAGGCAATCTGCAATATCAAAAGGATTGAAAATAGGGGGGAAATCATTGCACCAACATTTACTCCCTTCTACTGTATCTCCACAATTAAAAGGCATTTTACAAGCTGAACAATGTTTTACTTTTATTGTATTCATTTGGTAAAGATAGCATTTGTCTTATTTTTTACTTCAAAAACTAAACAGGAAATTTATAAATTAATATACCTTTGCTCTTATTGAAAAATATAAAATATGAAATTTTCGTTCTACAAAGTTATTTTATTCGCCATTCTATTTTCATTTATTGGATGTAAAAAAAATGAAAAAAATGACACTCAAACTGATGTCAACACTCCAAACAGCATTCATTATGCCAAAAGTTTAGCTATTCACAAAAATAGCGGTTATACTGTGGTAACGGTTTCAAATCCTTGGCCGGATGCGGTTAAAAATTTCACTTATATTCTAAAAGAAAAAAATGGAATTGTTCCGGACAGCCTAAAAAAATACACTCAAATTTCGGTTCCACTGAAATCAATTGTAGTGACTTCGACCACAAATATTCCTTTTCTTGAAATGTTGGGCGTTGAAAAATCACTTGTTGGTTTCCCCCATACCGATTATATTTCATCCGAAAAAACGAGAGCTTTAATTGATGCCGGTTCAATCAAAAATGTGGGTCAAAACGAAAAACTCAATATTGAACAACTGATAGAATTGTCACCGGAACTCATCGTCACTTTTGGTATTGACAACAACAATCCGAGTATTGAAAATTTACAAAAAAGCGGTTTAAATGTATTAATCCAAGCCGATTGGATGGAGCAATCCCCGCTTGGGAAAGCGGAATGGCTAAAATTGTACGGCGCTTTATTTGACAAAGAAAAAGAAGCTGATGTTTTATTCGACAATATCGTAAAAGAGTACAATGATGCTTTGTCATTGGTGGCTGAAAAAAAACCAACTTCGACAGTTTTGTACGGTTCGATGTATCAAGACCAATGGTTTGTAGCCAAAGGAAGCAGTTGGGTTGCCCAATTTATGAAAGATGCCAAAGCGGATTATCTTTGGAAAAACCTAGAAGGTACCGGAAGTCTCGGTTTGTCTTTTGAAAACATATTGGACAAAGCCAAAACAGCCAACTTTTGGATTGCAACTGGTTCGTTCAAATCATTGTCTGAATTGGAAAAAGCCAACCCACATTACAGTCAGTTTAATGCTTTTTCAGATAAGAACATTTATACTTTTGAAGGAAAATTGGGAGCTACAGGGGGAACCATTTTTTATGAATTATCACCTGCCCGACCAGATTTAGTCTTGAAAGATTACATCAAAATTTTTCATCCTGAGTTGCTTCCAAATTATACTTTTACTTTTGCTAAAAAACTGAATTAGATACAAATTGAACAATCAAAAACGAAATACGCTCTTATTCTCATTCCTTTTTTTAGGGCTGATTATACTATTTTTTGTGAACATCAGTTTAGGGTCGATTACTATACCTTTCAAGGAAGTTTACACCAGTTTGACAGGAGGCCAATCCAGTAAATCAACTTGGGAATACATCATCATCAACTATCGTTTGCCTAAAGCGATTACGGCAGTTCTGGTCGGGATGGGATTGTCCATAAGCGGATTGTTGATGCAGACTTTATTTCGGAATCCACTTGCTGGTCCTTATGTTTTGGGACTCAGTTCGGGTGCCAGTTTGGGTGTTGCTTTTGTAATATTGGGAGCCAGTGTACTACCTTCCTTTTTGAGTGGTATTTTGTTATCTCCCTACGGAATCGTTTTGGCTTCAACATTGGGCAGTACCTCCGTTTTATTATTGGTTTTATTGGTTTCACAACGCTTGCGGGACACGATGGCTATTTTGATCGTCGGACTTATGTTTGGTAGTTTCACTAGTGCTGTTGTGGGGGTTCTTACCTATTTCAGTTCGGCTGAACAATTACAAAAATTTACTTTTTGGTCGATGGGAAATCTAGGTAATTTGTCTTGGACATCCATCCTTATTTTAACGATTTGTGTCTTACTGGGATTATTTCTCAGTTTGCTTAGTATAAAGCCATTGAACGCACTGCTATTGGGTGAAAATTACGCCAAAAGTATGGGATTGAATTTCAACAAAGCACGACTTATAATCATATTGGCAACAAGTATTTTGGCAGGAAGCATAACGGCTTATGCAGGACCAATCGCTTTTATCGGATTGGCGGTTCCTCATATCGCTAAATTAGTATTTCAAACCAGTAATCATAATGTTTTATTCTGGAGCACTTTACTTTTTGGGGCAGCTATAATGCTGGTTTGCGATGTAGTTTCCCAAATGCCAGGAATGGAAATCACCTTGCCTATCAACGCCATTACTTCGATATTGGGAGCACCAGTGGTTATTTGGCTGTTGGTTCGAAAGAGGAATTTTAAGTAAACTTATAATTCAGTAATCGTTTATTTATTACAATTTTAAAAACATTTAAATAAAACATATTATGCCACATTTTGTAATTGATTGTTCCGAAAACATACTGAATCTAAAATCTCCCGAAAAAATTATGCAAGCCGTTTATGATACTGCAGAATCAACAGGTCTTTTTGACCCAGCAGATATTAAAGTTCGCATCAATCCTTTTCGATATTACAATACTGGAAATACTAAAGATGATTTTATTCATATTTTTGCGAACATAATGGAAGGTAGAACAACTGCTCAAAAAAGCAATCTCTCGAACAAAATAGTTAGTCAGTTGAAACTAATGTTTCCTGAGGTTCCGATTTTATCCATCAATATCAGGGATTTTGAAAAAGCAACCTATTGCAATAAATCAATGGTGTAAATTTTCGTTTTTCAATAAAGCTTTTATCTAAGAATTTAGAATATCTCAAAAATGAGTAATATCCTCACCACAGAAAATTTAAGCATTGGGTACTCCTCCAAAAAAGAAACTGTGACCATTGCCGAGAACCTCAACCTGAACTTACAGGCGGGGAAACTGATTGCTTTGATTGGGGCGAATGGTATTGGAAAATCGACTTTGTTACGAACTATTACTGGAATTCAAAAGCCTTTGCAGGGAACTGTATTTCTAAACGATAAAAAAATATCCAGCTACGAGCCCTTGGAATTGGCCCAAAATTTAAGTATGGTTTTGACCGAAAAATTGCCTCCCAGTAATTTAACTGTTTTTGAATTAGTTGCTTTAGGACGTCAACCTTACACGAATTGGATCGGTACATTATCAGATACCGATGTTAAAATC
>NZ_DASTTN010000166.1:0-6758 GCF_035760125.1 Flavobacterium sp. | reverse complement strand
AACCCGGAATTTACAGCAATGGAAATATATGTAGCCTACAAAGACTACAACTGGATGATGGATTTCACCGAAAACTTGTTGGAACACTGCGCTATTGGCGTAAATGGAACTAGCGAGGCTACTTTTGGCGAACATACAATCAATTTTAAAGCGCCTTATGCCCGCGTTACAATGACGGATTCTATCAAACATTTTACTGGTTTTGATATTTCTGGCAAAAGTGAAGCAGAGCTTTTTGAAGCTGCCAAAGGAATGGGAATTGATGTGGACAACACGATGGGGAAAGGAAAATTGATTGATGAAATTTTTGGCGCAAAATGCGAAGGAAATTATATTCAGCCAACATTCATTACCGATTATCCAAAGGAAATGTCACCTCTTTGTAAAGAACACCGTGACAATCCAGAATTGACGGAACGTTTTGAATTGATGGTTTGCGGTAAAGAAGTAGCAAATGCTTACTCTGAATTGAATGACCCGATTGACCAAAGAGAGCGTTTTGAAGATCAAATGCGTTTGGCCGAAAAAGGTGATGATGAAGCTACAGGAACGATTGACGAGGATTTCTTGAGAGCATTGGAATACGGTATGCCTCCAACTTCTGGTTTAGGAATTGGAATGGACCGTTTGATGATGTTCTTGACTAATAATGCATCTATTCAAGAAGTATTGTTTTTCCCCCAGATGAGACCTGAAACCAAAAAAGCCCAAATTGAATTGACTGATGAAGAGAAATTTATTGTAGATTTATTGAAAGGAAATGAAAATAAAATGGATCTTCAGCAATTAAAAATTACTGCAAATTTAAGTGGTAAAAAATGGGATGCTGCTATGAAAGGTTTGTCTAAAAATGGCTTGACGAAAGTAGCTGTTGAAGGAGAATATAAAATTGTGGAATTGATAGAGTAATTTTCTATTCCATATAATATTTTAAAGGAGTTTCGTTTTGAAGCTCCTTTTTTTATTTAAAAACATCCTACTAAACCAAACAATCGTTTTTGGATTTTCGTAACTTTACTAGTCAAAATAACACGTTATGAACACTTTAGAATTAAAACAGAAAATAATTGACAAGTTAAAATCTGTCGATGATGTTGACTTGCTAAAGCAAATTATGAATTTACTTCAACCATTAGATCCGAATGAAATTAAACATTTAAATGAAAATGAATTGGAAATGGCAAAAGAAATCGAAGAAGACATAAAATTTGGAAGTGATGTTTCCCATAAACAACTTGACAAAGAAGATTCAGAATGGATTACTGAACTATAGTGTAACAATTACAAAAACAAAAAAAGGAGCTTTTATCAAGCTCCTTTTTCATACAAGAAATTAACACCTTTATTTAAAAGAAAAAATTTGAGGGTTCACATTAATCATGACCCAAGCCCAATTGTTGGTGTGATCAACATCACCACTTTTCAGTCTTTGCATGGTATCTGTTGCAAACATTTGGGAATAACCTCCAGTTATGTTTACAAATTTATGTACTGAATAGCCAAATGTAAAATCGACTTCCGTACCAAGATAGTTATTCATTTCATTTCCACTAGCATCCAAAACCGTATTCGCAGCATTAAAAACATGTGGCAATAAAGCAAACTGCCATTTATTCTTTGCATATCCAAATTTCAAAAAAGCGTCCTGCAACCCTACCGAATTCTTATGATTTCCTACGTAGAAATAATCCATATATCCATTCAATCCATGATTGGTTCCAAAAATAGGATTAAACGATTTTATGTCGGTACTTGTATTGGCTTGACTTTTTCCAGATAAGAATTCATAGCCTAAACCTGCTTTAAACTTATCCGTCAAGGCATAATTAAAATTAAGAGCTGCATCAAAAGCACTCACAGTATAAGTCGTACTTTTTCCTGTTTGTCCATAGAACCATAGATTTCCATCCCAAGATTTTCCTTTGGTATTCATATAGGTTCCAAAAGTTTGCATGTAATCTACTTTCAATTCAGGTGTTGGCGTTGGAATTGGAGCCACTAGTTTATTTTCGTAACCTGTGTTTAAAAACAATAAACTCATATTTATTTTTCCCAGCTCAGTATGATACCAGGCATATTGCATCGCTTTGTAATTGGCAACAGTGTAAGGTGTTGCAATATCCGTTTCTCCATTGGCATTATAAGCAAGTGCTACGTCCAATTGGCTTTTTTTATTTTTATAGGTTACCGATAAAGCATCATGACTTTGTGCCTGTTGTGCCCAATCGCCTTCACCAAGAATACGCTGATTGTCATACGAAATCACTTGACGCCCTATACGCGTGCTCCATTTTTCATTAAAATTGTATTGCGCCCAAGCTTCAAATATTTGAATCCCGTTCACATCCGATTTTGTATTGGGTGCGACATCTCCCCAAACGCGAACATTTTGCATCGTAAGTTTAGTGACAAACTTATCTTGTTTGAAGTTTAAATTCAAACGTGTTCTTCCCGATATAAACTGACCTGGAGTTTCACCATAAGGAATCGGGGCTTTGTAACCGTTCCTAAACTCGTAACGAGGTCTAATTTGTAAATTGGCATCAAACTCTTGGGCAAAAGTATTCATACTGGCCATTAACACAACTGCCAGTGCCATTATTTTAAATATCTTCATTTGGGTGGGATTTTAATTTAGTTTAACCGCTTCTTCTGTTATTTTTTTGATAGTTTCATCCGAGTTTACTCCTAGTCCTTCTTGTTGATAAGCTAATTCTCCTTCGGCATTAAATACACTTATAATATTAGAATGAGAGAATTCAAGTGGTGCAATTTTCTTGTAATTGACAGCCAAAACTGCTGCGAACTCTCTTGTATTTTCTTCCGTAGATCTCAAAAACTCCCATTGCTCGCCATCCATTTTATTGGCAATAGCAAACTCCTTTAATCGTTTTGGAGTATCCACTTCGGGATCAATACTTACCAATATCAATTCGACATTTTCCTTAATATTCTCTGGTAAACGAGATTCGATATTGCGCATATCCGCCACCAAACGAGGACAAGCCGCTTTACAGGAAGTATAAATCATGACCATTACCAGAACTTTTCCTCTCAAATCTTTCATTTCGATATTCTGCCCATTTTGATTAGTCCATTTCGAAGGCAAATTGTAAATAGACAAATCCGAAATAGGTTTATCTTTATCTACAGTATCTTTTTTATTACAACTCTGGAATGCAAAAATAAGTATTAAGATGGGCAAAACAAATAAATAAGACCATCCTTTTTCCAGAATTTCTTTTTGTTTTTGGTTTAACATTGATTTCATATATGTAAATTTTATTTGTCAGTTGTCATATATGTTATCGCCTTTTTATTCTTTGGTGTTTGCATACGCAAACTTATTGTTACCGGCGATTTCATTTTATTTGATTTTGGTTAGAAATCGATGATTCTTATTTGTCTTTAGCGCATCGAAAACCTAAATTTTTTGTAGTGTAATTAGCTTTCAAACTACCCCTGAAAGCGTAGCGCATAAAAGCGGCGTAATTCATCAAATCGGTTGCATTTACTGATCCGCTTCCGCAAAAGAGATTCTTATCGGTATCTTTATCTTTTCTGGATTCGCCCGAAAGAAAAATGCTATTGAAGTCCGATGTCCATTCCCAAACCAATCCATGCATATCATAGACTCCCCAATAATTTCTGAAGGTTTGTCCAACAGGATTCGCATACGTTTTGGGTTTTTCGTACCAAGATAAAATGTATCTATTGAATTCTTCTTTGGTACGGGCATCAGATCGTTTTTCATCAGCCATAGCCACGTATTCCCATTCGTCCATAGATGGCAATCTTTTTCCTTGGCACTCACAATATTTCTTGGCTGCAAACCAAGAAACATTAGTTATAGGAGCATTACTTAGATTATTTTTTCCGTAACTAAAATCACTTTCCCATTGGATTAGATAACTTTTGTCGGCATATAACCCTTTCATTGTTGAACGAGTGTAATCTGGATATTTTTTAACAAAAGCAAGATACTGCGCATTTGTAACAGGATAAACATCCATACTAAATGAAGCTACTTTGACTGGTTTTTTGGTAGTAGCTCCATAAAGGGGGACAAAAGTTCCCCCATTTATGGGTACCATTTTAACTTCTTGAGCAAAAAGAGTAACGCAAATCAACAATAAAAAGAAGGTTATTATTTTTTTTAGTGGGAACATTAGGGCTCTTTTTGCTTTAGTAATTATTATTTTCTTTGCGCTTTCACCATCGCTACTGTCACTACTTTTTTGCTATTTCCCCAACTGGCATATACATAAGTAAGTACATCTGCAATTTGTTGATCACTCAAAGCTTGGGGAGGCATAGCTCCAGTAAATTTCTTTCCATTTACGGTAATTGTTCCATTAGATCCTTTAATTACTTGTTTAATGGCACGATTCACATCGGCATTCAAATAATCTGATTTTGCCAATGGGGGAAAAGCTCCCGGAACTCCCACCCCCGTAGCCTGATGACAGGCAATACAAGTTTTGGTATAAACTCCTTTTCCTTTGTTTGCATCTTGGCTAAAACCTTTCAGACTTAATCCAATTAATGCTATTCCTAAAATGTATTTTTTCATGACTTCTAAATATTTAAAATTGTGTTTATTATTTTCTTTGAGCTTTTACCATTGCTGGTGTTACTACTGTTTTATTATTACCCCAACTACTGTAAACATAAGTTAGAACATCTGCTATTTCATCATCTGAAAGATTTTGACTTGGCATCACACTGTTTATTTTCTTGCCATTTACTGTAATCTCACCACTTAACCCTCTTATGACAACTTGAATAGCTCTTTTAGGATCGGCATTCAAATAATCTGATTTGGCTAATGGAGGGAATGCATTTGGCACTCCTTGTCCTTCGGATTGGTGACAAGCAAAGCAAGTTGTTCCAAAGATTGCTTTTCCGGATTTAATTTGTTCAGGAAGCGTTTTGGCTACAGTAGATTTGGCCACTTTTTCCCCTTCAGGCATATTTTGAATATTTCCACCTTCAGGTAAATATATTCCTTCTTGTGTAGTACCGGAATAGACTTTTTTATTTTCTTCACCAGTTACTTTCAGCATTCCTAAAGCTCCTTTATTGAAAGCTCTAAAAATTGAGTGATCAACCAAAATAAATGTTCCAGGCACATCAACTTTAAACTCTACAATTGCAGAACCTCCTGCTGGTATTAATGTCGTTTGAACATTAGTATTAATAGCATCACCACCCTCAATATGAACTTTATCAAATATTTCACCAATAACATGGAATGAAGATAGTAAGTTTGGTCCACCATTACCCATATAGATACGAACGGTTTCGCCAACTTTGGCAGTAAGCGCATTATCTCCCGCGATTGACCCTACTTTACCGTTGAAAACAACATAGTCCGGTTCTTCCTTCAATGCCTTGTTCATGTCAAAAGGTTGTACTCCTTGTTCACCATAACTTCCTTTGGTATAAAAATCACCTTGCATCACGTAGAATTCTTTGTCGACCGGTGGCAAACCACCTTCTGGTTCTACAAGAATCAAACCATACATACCGTTTGCAATGTGCATCCCAACAGGAGCAGTTGCACAATGGTACACATACAATCCAGGATTTAGCACTTTAAAATTAAATACTTTTTCATGTCCTGGTGCCACTATTGAAGAAGAAGCTCCTCCTCCTTGCCCTGTTACCGCATGCAAATCGATATTGTGTGGCAATTTATTATCTGGGTGGTTTTTTAGGTGAAATTCAATTTCGTCACCTACTCTTGTTCTAATGAAACTTCCCGGAACAGAACCTCCAAATGTCCAATAAACATATTTGCTTCCATCGACCATTTCACCTTCTTGTTCTTTGATTTCCATATTGACTACCAAATGCATCGCAGGTCTGTCACCAATTGGTTTTGGAACAAATGGTGGGGCTGTTAATTCTGCTTCTTTTTGACCTTCGACTTTTATTTTTTCGTAATAATCAACGTCATGCTTTTCTTCCTTTTTACTACAAGAAAGAATACTAACGACTGCAAATAATGCAAAAGCAATAATTTTATAGGGTTTGCTAAAATGGAATAATTGTTTCATAATTGTTTCGTTTTAAAAAGTGGTTTTTTATATTAAGGATAGTTTTGTCTTTTTTTATTGTATTGTAAAATTAAAGTTTGAGATTTAAAAAATTAATGATAAATATCATGTTTTTAACTTTTTTTTAAGACCCTTATTTTATCCCAATAATTAAAACCACAAGCAATCCTAAAGTTAATATTAAACTAATTTTCCAGAACGAATGCGCCTTTTTTAATTCCATAAATTGAAAAGCAACCAATAGAAATTTAAAAGCAGCCAAAGCCATTATAAAAGGAGCGACAAAAGCTGAAACACTAAACAAATTTGACACACAAGATGTTGTAATAGTGATGGTTAACAGCAATACGAAGACTAAAATTAATGAATTTTTCATTACTAAAAAAATAAATAAAGTGTAGGAAACAAAAGCAGCCAAATCAAATCGCACATGTGCCAAAAAGCAGCACAGGCTTCAACGTCTTCAACAACGGTATCAGAATCTTTTTTGGTCATCCCATAATTTGTCCAGCACAAAATAACCAATCCCATAATAACGTGAATGATATGAAATCCTGTCAACAACCAATAAAAAGTGTAAAACATATTGGTGTCCAATGAGATTCCGCTTTCAATTTTATGGTAATATTCTACACTTTTAAGTGCTAAGAATAAAAATCCTCCTAGCATAGCCAACTTAAAGAATACTGATGATTT
>NZ_DASTTN010000165.1:0-2487 GCF_035760125.1 Flavobacterium sp. | reverse complement strand
CATAGATTAGATCCAATAAATCCTGCTCCTCCTGTAATTAGTATTTTCATTTTATTGTTTTCTGTCATTTTTTTAATATTTTTAAAACAGATGTAATTATTTTTTCTTTCCTACTAATTTTTCTATTAGATTTTTTTTCTTTTCAACCTCATGATACCCATTTGAATAATTCCCGTTTCCATAACCATAGCCATAACCATAACCTCCTCCATATTTAGCTTTATTTTCAAAACCATTCAAAATGATACTGGTATTGTGAAGCTCGTCTCGATTTACCCTATTATTCAATAATGTTATCATTTCCTTTTTAGTAAAATTCTGTCTTACGATATATAAGGTAACGTCACAATATTGTGCCAACTCGAGTGAATCAGCTACCAAACCGACTGGAGGGGTGTCTAAAATAATATAATCATACTTAGTTTTCAACTCATCTATCAAATCTTTCATTCCATCACTCATTATTAATTCTGATGGATTAGGCGGTATAGGGCCCGAAAATATTACATCAAGGAAAGGAACAGAAGTATGATTTACAATCTCCTCCAAGCTTTTGTCCTTAATCAAATAATTAACTACTCCAACTGTATTGGTCAAATTAAATTCATCAAACAATCTAGGCTTTCTTAGATCCAACCCAACAATTACAGTCTTTTTTTCGCTTAAAGCAAATACTGTGGCAATATTTATGGAACAAAATGTTTTCCCTTCGCCACTCACAGAAGACGTTATCATCAATGTTTTTGCTCCAGCGACATTGCTCTTTTTATACAAAAATTGAAGAGAGGAACGAATAGCCCTAAAGGATTCGGACAAAGCTGATTTTGGCTTTTCAAATACTGCCAAATTATTATGATCTGTATTTATCCCAACAATGCCAATTAACGGAATCTTCGTTAATTTACTGATATCGTCTGGATTTTGAATGGTATTATTAATAAAAAAAACAACAACAATAACCAACAAAGGAAGTAACAACCCTAGAAATAAAGCCAACACATAATTCACTCCTGTCTTAGGTCCAATAAGACCTCCTCCAATATCTTTTGCTGAATCAATAAAATGAATATCAGACAAATTTGCTGCTTTTACAATATCAGCCTCACTCCTTTTTTGAAGGAAAGTACTATATATATTATCGTTTAAGTCATATTTCCTTTTGATTTTTATTAATTCTTGTTGATCATCCGGAAGTCGCTTAATTTTACTTTCTGCTTGATTAATTTTGCTCGCTACCATCGCCAAATCATAATCCAAGGAACTTTTTGCAGTAGTAATATTTTCCAATAAAACGTTTTTTACTGCTTGCATTTGATTATCAAAATCCCTAAATATTTTTTCACTTTTAACAGCGTAAGCCATTTCCGATCTTTGGGTAGAAAGAGCAATTAATTTAGAAACATTGACAACAATATTAGGGTCTTCAATTCCAGCCACAGAAGGTGCAGGTAATTTAGAATAATCAACGCTATTTCTCAAATAAGATTTTAACGAATTATAATAACTTATTTTTCTATTTATAGCATCTTTTTCTACATCAAAATCAAGAATTTTATCCGAAAATTTAGCGCCTCCGCCTTCTTCAACCTCATAAATATTTTTATCTTTTCTAAAAGATTTTAACTCGTCACCTGTCTGTTTTAGCTGAGACTCCATTGCCACAAGTGTACTATCAATAAAATTAATGGTATTTGTTGCAAATTGATTCTTACTATCTAATTGCCTTTTTATCAACATATTTACAGTCGAATTCAGATAATCAACCATTCGGGCTTTATTGGTACCCTGCATTCCCAAAGTGATTATAGAACTTCCTTTATCATCAGTTTTAACATTTATGTTTCTATAATTCGAAACTGTACCGTCAAAATCATTGAATCTCACAAAGTATTCATTCCCTTTATACAAACCTGGATTGTCATTAATTTGCAACTTCCAATTTAAAAAAGGTAAAGATACTTTTTGACCAACTTTGCATCTTTTGACAAATTCGCCCTCAACAACTGATGTATTGCTTTGGCTATTATCAGAATAATGAATCAGTGATACAGATGTTCCTTCAAAGGGGATTCTCAATTCATATTCATTTTCACTAACAAACTTAATACCAATTAGATTCCCAGCTAATTGCCCTTGTTTTTTATCAATTTCTAGATGAAATGGAACGGCTCCATAAGCGTCTACAAGATTGTATTCTCCTTGTACCAAATAATCAATATAAAATTGTAACTTATCTACCACCAATTCATTGTGTGAGCGGGACTGCAAAGTGGTGGAGATTGTCTGCATTTGATCTGAAGCGCCACCCCAATTAAAAACCAAATTGGTGCTAGATGTAAAAAGTGGATTGGTTTCTTCCTTAACCGAAATTAGGGTTTCAATTCCATAAATTTTTTCTTTGCGTATATTAACCTGATATGCAATCATTAATGCTATAACTATGGATAGCAAAAACCATTTCCAATAACTTAATATCTTTATTAAAAA
>NZ_DASTTN010000164.1:0-2326 GCF_035760125.1 Flavobacterium sp. | reverse complement strand
AGAGGAGAATGTGGTTTCTTTGACTAAAATAATAGGTGATATCATTGTCGGTTTTGAAGATGATGAAACTCTTGAAACGGTTGTGGGAAAGATTCTAACACAGCAAAAGAAAACTATTTCTACTGCCGAAAGTTGTACGGGAGGGAGTATTGCACAGTTGCTGAGTTCAGTTCCTGGAGCTTCTAATTATTTCAAAGGAAGTATTGTGGCTTATTCAACGGAAGTGAAGGAAAATGTATTAGATGTTTCGGAGAATTTGATAGAGGAACATAGTGTTGTGAGTGCTGAAGTCGCTAAGGCTATGGCTTTGAACGTGAAAAGATTGCTGAAAACAGATTATGCAATTGCGACTACAGGTAATGCTGGTCCATCCAAAGGAGAGGCAGATGCTGATGTGGGAACGGTTTTTATTGCATTGGCTACGCCAAATGAAGTTCTGGTTGAAATGTTTAATTTTGGTCAACCACGTGAAAAAGTGATAGATAGAGCTTCTGTAAAAGGGCTCGAAATGTTGCTAAAAGAAATTTCAAAAAAAGAGCTATGATTTTTTTGGTTTATAGGTTTATTTTTCTTTTCTTTGCACCCTGATTTTGAATAACGATAAAAGATAAGTATAATGTCAAGAGTTTGTGACCTTACAGGTAAAAGAGCGATGGTAGGAAATAACGTTTCTCACGCTATGAACAAAACTAAGAGAAAATTTTCTGTAAACTTAGTTAAAAAGCGTTTTTATCTTCCAGAAGAAGATAGATGGATTACTCTTAGAGTAGCAGCATCTACGATAAAAACAATTAATAAAAATGGAATCGCTGCAGTTTTGAAAAAAGCGCAGTCAGAAGGATTTATTAAATAATCTTTTCCAAAATAAAAAAATAGCAAGATGGCAAAGAAAGGAAATAGAATCCAGGTAATTTTAGAATGTACTGAACACAAAACATCAGGTGTTGCAGGGACTTCAAGATACATAACAACAAAGAACAAAAAAAATACTCCAGACAGATTAGAGATTAAAAAATTTAATCCAATCTTGAAAAGAGTTACTGTTCACAAAGAAATTAAATAATAATTAGAGATTTTATTATAATCTCAAATGGTCACATTTGGAGGTTTAATTAAAATTTAAATAACATTTGAATCATGGCAAAGAAAACCGTAGCATCGTTACAAACATCTTCTAAGAGATTATCAAAAGCCATCAAAATGGTGAAATCTCCAGTAACTGGGGCATATACATTCGTTGAATCTATTATGGCTCCTGAAGAAGTTGATGAATTCTTGAAAAAGAAATAATTAACTATTACATTTTATAGAAAAGCTACTTTCATTCGGAAGTAGCTTTTTTATTTTCTATATTTACACCTTGAAATTAAAAGACTTTTTTGAGAATTTTTTTAAAGACAAATTAGATTGTTTTTAATTGATTTTTCTTGTTTAAGTTGACAAATGTAAATTCCAAATCATAAAACTCCATGAGCTTTTTTAAAAAAATATTCTCCTCAGAGAAAAAAGACTCGAGCTTAAGCGAACAGGCGAAGCAATCATTAGACAAAGGTCTAGAAAAAACAAAATCTACTTTTTTTTCCAAGTTAACCAAAGCTGTGGCTGGAAAGTCAAAAGTGGATGATGATGTTTTGGATAATTTAGAAGAAATCCTCGTTTCTTCTGATGTAGGGGTTAATACAACCCTTAAAATTATTACCCGAATTGAAAAAAGGGTAGAAGCAGATAAATATCTTGGAACTGATGAACTTAATCAAATTTTAAGAGATGAAATTGCAGGGTTGTTATCTGAAACTAATACTGGTGAAGGAACCGATTTTGTTATTCCAGCAAACACAAAGCCATACGTTTTAATGGTAGTTGGTGTGAATGGAGTGGGTAAAACAACAACAATCGGAAAATTAGCTTACCAATTCAAAAAAGCTGGTTTTAAAGTTGTTTTGGGTGCTGCGGATACTTTTCGTGCTGCAGCGATTGATCAATTACAAATTTGGGCAGATAGAGTAGGTGTACCTATTGTTCGTCAAGATATGGGAAGTGATCCTGCTTCTGTTGCTTTTGATACGTTGCAATCAGCGGTGGCTCAAAATGCAGATATTGTTATTATTGATACGGCAGGACGTTTGCACAATAAAATTAACCTGATGAATGAACTTTCAAAAGTAAAAAGAGTAATGCAGAAAGTGGTTGGTGATGCACCTCACGATGTAATGCTTGTTTTGGACGGTTCTACAGGGCAAAATGCATTTGAACAAGCCAAACAGTTTACTGCAGCTACTGAAGTGACTTCACTTGCGGTTACCAAATTGGACGGTACTGCCAAAGG
>NZ_DASTTN010000163.1:0-12294 GCF_035760125.1 Flavobacterium sp. | reverse complement strand
TTTCTAATTTAAAACCAAATTTTGTAGCAACAACAACCTCTTTTCTAAAAGGAACTAATGCTTCTCCTAATAATTTTTCATTGACATACGGGCCATACGCTTGCGCAGTGTCAAAAAAAGTAATGCCTCGCTCCACAGCGGTTCTAATGACTTGTATGGCTTGACTTTCTTCAACGGCTATTCCTGTTCCAAAACTTAAATTCATAACACCCATTCCAAGTGCTGAAACTTCTAATCCGCTATTTCCTAATATTCTTGTTTTCATTTTTAATGACTTTTTTGATGGTAATTTTTTGATGGTACAAAGTTCCTTCAATAGTCATTGTTGTTTTGTATATAAATTACGGATGTTAGTACCATTATTACTGATTTGGGGACTTAGGCTAACACTTTGGCAATCTGCGCAGTATATTTGTACTATAAATTTAATAAATGCATTATGGATACTATTAGAAAGCTTGAAAAAGTCTCTCAATACAATGTGCTAAAGGATATTGAAACTAAACATCCTTTGATAAGCGTTTTTGATAATTCCATAACAAAAGCATTACCAAATCACAGCCGAATGTATTTTGGATTCTATGCCGTCTTTTTAAAAGCGGGGCATTGTGGTGAATTAAAATATGGTCGCAATAACTATGATTATGATGATGGGACATTAGTATTTGTGGCACCGGGACAGGTTATTGAAGTCAATAATGAAGAAAATTATCAGCCTTCTGGTTTGGCACTGCTTTTTCATCCTGACTTAATAAAAGGGACAGCACTAGGAAAACAAATGAGTCAGTATTCTTTCTTTTCTTATGATTCACATGAAGCACTTCATTTGTCTTCAAAAGAACAGCAGATTATTAAAGATTTATTTAATAAGTTGGAATATGAACTAAGTCAATCTATTGATAAGCATACTAAAAGCATTATAACCAATAATATTGAGTTACTGCTAAATTATTGTATACGGTTTTACGACAGGCAGTTTATAACCCGGGAGAACATCAATACAGACATCTTGTCTAAATTTGAAAACTTATTAAATATCTATTTTCAATCAGAAAATGCACAAAATTTAGGACTTCCATCTGTTGGATATTTTGCGGATTGCCTGCATCTTTCTCCTAATTATTTTGGTGATTTAATTAAAAAAGCAACGGGTAAAACTGCGCAGGAACACATTCAATTAAAATTAATAGATATAGCTAAAGAGAAAATTTTTGACACAGAAAAGTCAGTCAGTCAAATAGCATTTGAACTCGGTTTTAAATATCCACAACATTTTAATCGAATGTTCAAAAAAAGTACTGGTTATACTCCGAATGAATATAGATTGTTGAATTAATTCCACTCAGAAAAATAAACAGTTTTATCAATTGTTTGAATCCCGCTGAGGTAACTCCACGGGAAATCTAAACCGTACTGTTTTTATATGTTTAAACTGGTTAAATAGTGGAAAAATGGCATAAAAAAGGTGTATTCGTAAGAATATACCTTTGAAGCTTGTGACCCCAGAAATACAAATTTCAAACCATTTTCTCCAAGATTTAAAGAAATTGGCCTATTTTTAAGTTAATTTGTGAGACAATTTTTAAATATTAAAGTTTTTTAGTTTTATTATCTTTTGATGATTTTTCTGTTGGTATTGCCTTGATTGGACTTGATTTTCAAGAAATAAATACCCTTTGCCAAATGTGTTAAATCTAATTGAGTAGATAATACTGGGGTATTAAATTGGAATTCTTTTACTAATCTCCCATTAACATCAATTACCGACACTTTCTCAATCATCGTGTTTGCTTGAATGTTTAACAGACCGGTTGTTGGACTTGGATATATGTTATATTGATTTACATCGCTTTCTACAACTGACAACGTACCTGTAAATCGAGTAGAAGCGGTATTTGTGACGATTCGCGGATTGAAATCGAAATATATATCTGCTGTATTTTTGATGATATCACCGGCGACCACATTATTCAATGGTTTTATTTTATAAGCAATGAAGCCGTGTGAGTTGGGTTCGTCTGTGGTGTTGTCAGGAAGGTTGATTTTATCGAAAATAAATTTAATTTGCTTTCCATCTTTTATCTCTACCTTGCCGCTGTGACTCAAACTTTCGAGTTGCATAGAGGTCCAATCCAATTTGTTGTCCAAAATGTTTTCTACATTTACGTTTATAGCACTGGCATTACCTGTATTTTGAAAGCGGATGATGTAGTGAAGAAATTCGTCGGAATCTTCGATTAGTACCTGCTTGCCTTCAAGACAGGTAATGTAATTTGGATCATATGAACCGATGACAGTTTGGTTTAGAGTGAAGCTATTATCTTTTTCTGTCTGATCATCTCCAGAAGTAGGGATTACAGTTACACTTGAAATAACTTCATCATTTATATTGGTTATAGGTGTTGCGAAAACAGTAAAGTTTAAATCTATAGTTTTGGTTTCAAACGGTTTTAAATTTGCGAAATCAAAAGTCAATGTGTTGGCAGTTTGTGAGGAAACATTTTCGGTCGCAGTCAGGAAACTAAGTTTATTGTTATTGTATTCAAATTTTACAGTACCACTTGATGTTGTAGTACCAATGTTTCTGTAAACAATGCGATAATACGTTCCAAAACCTGGTCGTACATCATTTAGTGAAGGATACAAACTAACATTTAAATCATTAATCTCCCCAATAGGAGTGATACAAAAGTCGGCTAAATATGTATTATTCGTTCCTGAAAAACTAAAAGCATGCGACGTTGGATTAGAAGCAAAATAGTCTGGCAGCTGAGATGTGATTGATGTGGTAAAATTTCCCTCAGTGGTTGCAATATGATACGCTCCATTTTGATCTGTAAAAGTTGCAAAACTATTATTTCCATTATCTGAAATAACCATAAGATTGCTTGCCTTTACATCGGAAATTGTGCATCCGTTAGAATCTGTATCAATGAGGACTTTTCCTTGTATTGTATAACTCAAAGGTCCTAGATTCTCTAATACAGAAACTCGACCAATTGACGAACCATAACCAAATACTGCTAAAACATCCAGATCGTTGTCATTGTCAACATCTGCAGTATTCACACATACGCCTATATTATAATTAAAAAGCTCCTGGATTATTTGTCTCTCATAAAAAGTGCCATTTCCATTATTTTGATACCATGCAATTATTCCTGATGTTTGTGAATGACCCGATGCGGTCAACACATCTATATCACCATCATTATCTATATCTGCCGCATGAATTGACTCACCATTCGTTGTTAGTGTAGAAATATCATGTTTAATATTACTAAAATCACCCTTTCCATTACTATTTTCATACCAAACGACTGAATCAAAAGGACCACCGCCCGATGCACTTACCCCAATGATATCATTATCACCATCACCATCAACATCAGCAGGATAAACGGCTTGCATAGCATTAAAAACATCCATATGCTCTTCTACAAAATCTCCTAATCCATTCGTGTTTTTATAATAATAGGTATCCGTGTTATATGATGAGGCAATAATATCCATATCCTTATCTCCATCCATATCGGCTATTTCCAAAGAAGTCAACGAGCCGTTGTCATCTCCTGTATCGGTAATTATTTGCTCAGAGCCAAAGGTGCCGTTGGAATCGAGGTTTTTATACCACGAAATTTTATCTGCGTTATAGACCCCACACACCAAATCCATATCTCCATCACCATCTATATCCTTTGAACGGATGATGGTCGCGGAGCTGTTACTATCAATTACATGTTCAGTAGTAAAATTCCCTTGTCCATCAATATTTTCGTACCAAAACAATACCGAATGTTGAACAGTCGCAATATCTAAATCGCCATCGCCGTCAATATCTACAGGATATGCTTGAGGAGTAATATTGCCAACAGAGACACTTTCGGTAATGATGTGTTGCTTGCCATAAAAACCCAATCCGTTAACATTTTCAAACCATGTTAATTTAGCATCATCTTTTGAATTTACTAACAAATCAATATCATTATCTCCATCAAAATCACCTGGATATACATTGCTTGGATCTTGAATTATCCGTGCAATTACCACTTGCCTTCCAAAATTACCGTTCCCATCAATATGCTTATACCAGGCTACTTTATTATCATCCTGAGATGCAGAAATGATGTCATTCTTTCCATCTCCATCAATATCAGCTGTTATCACAGATCTTACTCCAAAAGCTTTATTTGTAATGATTTGCTGATTACCAAAATCCCCTAAACCAGTTGTATTGCTCATCCATCCGATTTCATTTTTGCTTGTATACACAATATCAACAGTGTTATCATTATTTATATCGGTTACTAAAACTGCATTGGTTTCGTTTGCATTGGATGCAATAATATTCTCATCACTAAAATTACCTAATCCGTCCAGATTTTTATACCATGCAACTTGTTTGTCGTTTGCTGAGGCAGAGATTATATCCTTATCACCGTCATGATCGATATCAGAGGTAGTGATCGAACTTAATCCACCAGCTAAAATTGTTATTGTTTGGGGTGTACTAAAAGTACCTTTTCCATCCGTGTTCTTTAGCCATGTAATTTTACTATAATCTTTGTATCCAATGATAATATCCTGATCGCTGTCACCATCCAGATCTTCGGTAACTAAGAGTGAAGCTGTAATTAGATTATTATAACTGTCAGTAATAAATTGTTCTTGTCCAAATTTTCCAGAACCGTCGTTTTTGAACCATACCAGTTTTGGCTTAGATGGAGTAGTAGTATTGATATTATAAAAACATAGAATATCTATATTACCATCATTATCTATATCACTTGGTACTGATATTAAGGCTTCAGTACCTAGGGGAAAAACTTGCATAACTTCAAAATTTCCTAAACCATCTGTATTTTTATACAAAGTGAATTTATTGAATACCGAACCTAATATATCAAGGTCTCCATCATTATCAAAATCAACAGTATATAAAGCGGAAGCTCCATACGTTACTGCGATGGTTTTCTTTTCACCAAAATTTCCCAAACCATCAACATTTTCATACCAGTTCAGTCCGGCTCCGAAAGTAATAATGTCCAAATCATGGTCTCCATCAACATCAGCTGCCTTAACAAATTGAGGACTCATGGTTGTATAAGAATTCCCTACAACAATGTTTTCATCAAATCCTATTTGCCCATAAAAATTTACAGAAACTGTCAATAATAGTATTAGTAATTTTGTTTTCATATATAAAAGATAATGGGGTGTAGCTTACGAAAATTTAAGAATCATCTGCCAAAAATATAAAATTAATAATTGTTAAAACTAAATTTTAAAAACAATCTATATTTTGTTTCCTTCCACCTGAAACCTGCTATAATCTGTACAAAAGAAAAATTCAACTTACCTCTTTTTTTTAAAATTATGCAGAAGGAATCAATGAATTACATGACACGATTTATAATCTTTTTAATCGTTAAAATTTAATGATTTTAATAAAATTTGTATTCAGTGAAGTAACCTCCATAGGATATTCAAATTTTTTTTGTGTGTTTAAGCGGGTTAAACAGTAGTGAGAAGGCATAAAAAAAAGCCCATTTCGTAAGAAATGGGCTTTTAAGCTTGTGACCTCGACTGGATTCAAACCAGTAACCTCTTGAGCCGTAATCAAGTGCGCTATTCAGTTGCGCCACGAGGCCTTAATGCGGGTGCAAATATAGGAATAAATATGTATCTTGCAAGCATGAATTTACATTAAAATTAAAAAAAATGATCTTAAAAAATTATATACGTGATATTCAAGGATTTCCAAAGGAGGGAATCGTGTTTAAAGACATCACTCCGTTGTTAATTGATGCGAATGCTAGAAAAGAATGCCTTGAAATCTTGGTTTCGACGGTGAAAGGAAAAAAAATTGACAAGGTAATCGGGGTTGAAAGTCGAGGTTTCTTCTTCGGGATGCTTTTGGCAGAGGAATTGAATGTGGGGTTTGTTCCGGTTCGAAAACCAAATAAATTACCTTTTGATACTATTTCGGCCTCTTATGATTTAGAGTATGGTACTGACACTCTTGAAATCCATACCGATGCTATTCAAAAAGGCGATAGGGTTTTGATTCACGATGATGTTTTGGCTACAGGAGGAACAGCAAAAGCAGTGTGTGAATTGGTAGAACGATTGGGAGGGGTAATTGTTCAGTGCAATTTCCTGATGGAAATCACTTTCTTAAAGGGAAGGGAAAAGATTTCTGGAAACGAGATTTTTGCCGCGATGACGTATTAGTTTACAGATGACAGAATTAAGTTTGCGGATTACTGATTACTGCCGACTGAAATCTGTAATTTACCCAAGTGCTCTTGTCGTTACATAATAGCGGTATCCAATAATAGCCATTTGCCATTTTTTGGCTTTGGATATATCCAATCTTTGTTTGGTAAAGCTTGGTAAAATAAGTTTGTTGATTTGAGCTAGAATTTTAAACATAATTTTTTTTTCAAAGATATAAAAAAAGACGGTCTTGATGAGTGACCGTCTTTTTGTTGTTTTTCAATGGAAAATATTACTATTTTTTATCTTTCTCTATCTTGGAAATGTATTCTTCCATTTGTTTGTCATAAACTTTCATTTTTTCATCAAAAGCTTCCATTTCTTTGTTAAACGGTTCCATTTGTTTGTCAAATTCTTCCATTTGCTTA
The DNA here is from genome assembly GCF_035760125.1 of Flavobacterium sp. GTDB lineage: Bacteria > Bacteroidota > Bacteroidia > Flavobacteriales > Flavobacteriaceae > Flavobacterium. The sequence continues at coordinate 5,647 of NZ_DASTTN010000163.1, read as the reverse complement.
TCGAAAGCTTCCATTTGGGGCTCCAGTTTTTTCATTTGTTTATCAAATTCTTCCATTTTCTTTTCAAACTCTTTCCAAGCTTTTTTGTCACCATTTATTGGGTCTCCTTTCGGTGCTTTTGGTGCTTTTGGTAATGGAGGATGAGTCGGAGTTTTCATTTTTAAAACTGGCGGCGTCGGAGGAGTAGGGGGAGCAGGAAGGTTTTTGTCTTGTATGTTGTATGTTCCGTTTTTTGTTACAATACGGATTGTTTTTCCGTCCTTGTTGACGTCCATTGTTACAATTTTACTTTGATCCAACTGGTCCAATTCATTTTGGTCTACTTTTTTGTCATTGATGTAAATGTCATTCTCATTAACCATTTTGGCATGCTTGTCTGTGATTATTCTGATTTCTTGTTTGTCATTATTTTTGATGACTTTCATAGTAGCAATATCTTTTGGATCCAATTTGTCCATTTCGGTTTTATCTGATTTTGCTCCATTAATGAAGATTTCTTTTTCAACAGCAAGTTCTTTAGCTTCTGATAGTGCTATCTTAGCATCATTATTTTTAATTCTGGCATCGATTTCAGCATCAGTGATATCAATTTTTCCTGATCCATCATGCTTGATGTAAATATCTTTTATTGCATCCGAACTATGTTGTTTGTAAGTACCATTGCCATACTTGTTTCCATTATAATTTACTGTAATTCCAATTATCTCATTTTTTGAATTGCGTTCAATTTCAGAAAAGACTAAATCACAATTAAATTCTTTTTTAAAAAATTCGGCTTTCTTTTTTAAATCTTCATTTGAAAAATTCTTGCTGATAGTGGTGACAACATCCAACACTGTATTTGATAACGTCTGATTCTCTCTTTCCTTTGCTATAACTTCCATTTGGAATAAAAAAACAAAGGCAATTAAAGCTGGAAGTATTAATACATACTTCCAGGAATTCCATTTTTTTGATTGATTTTTGTTTAACATAACGATTCGTTTTTTGATTAATGATTGATAAAAATGATTGGTAAGCACAACAGAATTTTCGTGCGTTGTTATTTTTAAAAGCGTAAGTTGATACGCTTTTTTGTCAGATATGCTTTTGGAGGCTTCGCTATCGGCTATGAATTCCAGATTTTGTAAAATGGCTTTTTTGTACAGCCAAATAAAGGGATTGAACCAAAAAAGGATGCAAAAGAAACGCGTGATTAAGACGTCTATAGTGTGGTATTGCTCGCTGTGTACTTTTTCATGTTCAAGAATACTTTCCATCTCAGCTTCGCTATACAATGATGAGTTGTAAACGATGGTATTGAAATAGGAAAAAGGAGCAATATTTTCTTTTAGGTCAATGAATTTATGGTCAGCTTGCTGGTGAATTGTTTTTCCTTTTAAAACTCGATTAAGGTGATAAAAGTCAAAGGCAAATTGGATTAAAAACAAGGCAATTCCGATTATATAGGCTGCGGCCAAAATAAAATACCAATTAATTTCAAAACTTTCTTTTTGGATTGGAGTTGAATGAGGAATTTTTGACCAATCAAAATTAGTTGGAGCTGGTTCTACCCAAACAACGGTTGTGAATACTATCCAAGGCAAAATTACGGATGTCAGCAAACCAGCCAAAAGAAACCAACGGTTTGCGGTAAAGAAAGTTTCTTTTCGCAGTAGAAAATAATAAGCGATATAAAACATCCCTATTAATCCACTCGACTTTGCAATATATATGAATAGTGTTTCCATGTATGTTTATTGTTTTTGTTCGATCATAGTGAGAATTTCACGTAATTCGGCTGCCGAAATTTTCTCTTCTTTTGCAAAAAAGGAAACCATGTTTTTATAAGAACTATTAAAATAATTATCAATAGCGGTACTCATGAAACCTTTTCGATAATCTTCGATACTTACAATTGGGAAATATTGATGAGTGTTTCCAAAGGCATTGTGATTTACATATCCTTTTTCTTCTAGATTGCGAATAATGGTGGATAGTGTATTGTAATGTGGTTGTTCTTCGGTGATTTCGGCCATCACTTCTTTTACGAATGCTTTTTTGAGCTTCCATAAAATGTGCATGATCTCTTCTTCTTTGTTCGTTAGTTTTTGCATTTCGTTTATTTTTAAATCGTGATCATAATTCCAAAACAAACTTACAACTATATTTCTAGTTTGCAAACTAAAAATATAGTTATTTAACTAAAATTTTAGTTTTGTATTAATTTTATTGAGTTGAGATAGACTTTTTTAATAGGTTTTGAAAACCTTTTGATATGTATATAAAAGATGATATAAGCACAAAACGTCTTCTGGAATACAATGGTTGTGGTCCTCGGGTGAGTGATAGAAGCAAGCTACCGAAGTAGCGCGGATAGTACGACAGCATTATGGGAAGGGGCCGAATAAGCGGTTTTGCATATTTGGCCCCTTCCCATAATGGTGGCACACCCTAATTATTATGTAGGTGTTATTTTTATTCTTTGTGAATCATTTTGTTGAGCCAAAAACAGCAAAGTAAGGATATTGCACCTAAAGTTCCCATGATAAACCAATTGACTTGATAGTTATAGTGAGCAATAATTTCCAGACCTGTTTTGGAACTCACTATATGTGCCAGACTAAAACTCATGGTATAGAAGCCCATATATTTTCCTTCTTGACCTTTTGGTGCTCGGTTGAGGGCGACGGCATTGACAAATGGAAAAGAAAAAATTTCTCCAAAGGTGAGTAATATGATGCTAATTGTTAAGATTCCAACCCAAGAATCAAGTAGCAAAATGTAATATCCAAGTGTTATGAATAGTGACCCAATTGCAATGCTTTTTATTTTATTCGTTTTTCTTCTTTCCAAGGCGCTTACGATTGGCATTTCTAAAAGGAAAACCAATAGTCCGTTGATGGAAAGCAGCATTCCGGTTTGGAATTCACTTAGCCCGAATTTTTCGTTGTGATATAAGGGTAAAGTCGAAAATATTTGAAGAAAAACCATAAAAGTAACAAAACTGATAAAGAGCAGTAGCCAAAAAGGTTTGTCTTTAAAGATCGATTTTGAAATTGTTTTGGTTATTGGATGATCTGTGGCAACAGGTGTTTTCTTTTTTTCTTTAATGTAAAATGCAAAAATCAAAATCGCAATGATACAGGTGCTTCCATCGACCCAAAATAGGCCTTGGTATCCCATCCCTATAATAATCAATCCGCCTAATGCTGGACCGGCAGTAAAACCTAGATTTACAGCTAAGCGAATTAAAGACAGCGCACGAACTCGATTCTCGGGTTTGGCATATACGCTCAGGGATACAAACATGGCAGGACGAAACATATCGGAAATTGCCATAATGACAAACATCCCAAAGCATAATCCCCAAAAAGTTGTAATGTATTGCAGTAGAATAAATAAGATTCCGCTCGTAAAAAGGCTAAAAATCATGATCTTATAAAACCCAATTTTATCGCTCAATTTACCTCCAATCCAAGAACCCAGCATGGAACCCAAACCAAAGGCAACCATAATCCATCCCACTTCACCGTAGTTAAAATTCAAATCTTCCTTTAAATATTTGGATAAAAAAGGCAGCACCATAGTGCCAGCTCTATTGATAAAAGTGATTAGGGCAAGTATCCAAACTTCGCGTGTGAATCCTTTAAAATTATTGATGTAGCGACCGAGAGCAGTTTTGAGCATGTAGTAAATTCTTATATTGCAAATCTACAAAGTTTTTTAGGAGCTATTTCCAGCTATTCGTTGCAATCTTTTATTTTTTAAAGAAAAAAATAAAAGGATTTTCACTGCTATCTGGGCTACAGAGATATTTAGGGTATTTCAAGATATTTGTTTCTCTAAACATAAACTTTGTGGCTTTGCAACTTTAAACTATTTTTGCCTAAAATTTAAAGATATGAGAGTTATACTGACTTTGGTTCTATTAGCATTATTTAATATAGGCTTTGGCCAAGAAAAATTTGATTTGGCAGCAGTCGAAAAATTTCAAAAAGATCTCAATACAGAATTTGCAGATGCAAAGACAAGCCCACTTCTGCCTGAAGATTTGGCTCAATTCAAATCGCTGGATTTTTATCCAACCAATGAAAAAGCCTTTGTGGTTGCCCAGTTCATCAGAACTGAAGACGAAAAACCTTTTGTGATGCCAACAACTGGCGCAAAAAAACCGATGTATGTAAAATACGGTGAAGCTCATTTTCAGTTAGAAGGAAAAGAGTTTAAACTGAATATTTATCGCAATATTGAACTTTCCAAAAAAGAAGAATACAAAGACCATTTGTTTTTACCGTTTTCGGATTTGACTTCGGGTAAAGAGAGTTATATAGGCGGGAAATACATTGATTTAAAAATTCCAACCAGTAATACGATTGTTATTGATTTTAACCTGTCGTACAATCCGTATTGTGCTTACAGCCACAAATATTCATGCCCAAAAGTGCCATTGGAAAACGATTTGGCTATCGAAATCAAAGCAGGTGTAAAGAAGTTTCATGATTAATGAAGTTTATTAATTTACATACTCACAAATTTACGAATCAGGAAGCAGTTTTGGAACTCGTCAATCAATATCCACAGGGATTTGATCCAGTGATTCCGTATTATTCTATTGGGATTCATCCCTGGTATATCGATGAACAAAGATTGGAGACTGATTTGCAAATAATAGAAAGTAAATTACAAGATTCCAATTGTCTCGCTCTTGGTGAATGTGGATTGGATAAACGGATTGAAATCCCGTTAGAATTGCAGCAAATGGCTTTTGAGAGGCAATTGTTTTTGGCGCAAAAACAAAATAAGCCCATAGTAATTCATTGTGTGGCTGCTTTTCAAGAGATAATCGCTACCAAGAAGCGATTAAAAATTACAGTTCCAATGCTGATTCACGGTTTTTCAAAGAACAAACAAGTGGCTAAGGAACTCATCGATAACGGATTTTATATTTCGTTTGGGAAATATTTATTGCTTAATCCCGAAATGGAAACGGTTTTTCAAAGCATACCAAATGACCGTTTTTTTCTGGAAACAGATACTGTGGAAGAAGGAATTGAGGAAGTGTATGCCTTGGCAGCCCAATATAAAAAATGGAATATGGATGAACTGCAACAACAAATAAAGAGTAATTTTGCAGCGGTTTTTAAAAAGCAACTTTAAGAATATAAATAAAACGAATTGATATGGCAGAGTGGACAGAAAGAGCCGAACTATTATTTAAAAAAGAAGGATTACAGAATTTGCAAAATGCTCACGTAATGGTCGTAGGACTTGGTGGAGTTGGTTCTTTTGCAGCCGAGTTTTTGGCAAGAGCAGGAGTGGGAACGATGACCATTGTAGATGGCGATGTGGTGGATATTACCAATATAAACAGACAATTACCTGCTTTGCATTCTACGGTGGGACAACCTAAAGTGGATGTTGTAGGTGACCGATTGATGGATATTAATCCTGAATTGAATTTGATTCGAGTAAAAGAATTTCTTTCGCCAGAGCGTGCTTACGACATTGTTACCAATGAATATGATTATGTCTTGGATTGTATCGACAGTGTAACTCCAAAGCTTAATTTAATTATTTCGGCCAAAAGAAAGAAAGTACGAATCATAAGCAGTATGGGAGCCGGAGGAAAAATGGAAGCATCCAAGGTGAAAGTGACTGATATTGC
>NZ_DASTTN010000162.1:0-6570 GCF_035760125.1 Flavobacterium sp. | reverse complement strand
AGAAACCACTTGAAGAATTATTGATTCAATTGGACACTAAAAATTACTCGAACCTTTCCGTTATAGGAGAAAAAGCGCGTGCCCTTATTTTATCGGCAATAATACCTAATGAGATTCGGGAAGAAGTTGACAAAGCCTATCAATCCCTTTGTGAACAATGCAGGAAAGACAATCTTGATGTGGCGGTGCGCAGTAGTGCAACTTCCGAGGATTTACCTACGGCGAGTTTTGCCGGGCAAATGCAATCTTTTTTGAATATATGTGGATCAGCACAATTAGTGGCTGCCGTACACCGCTGTTTTGTCTCTTTATATACAGATCGGGCCATAAAATACCGAATTGACATGGGTTTTGACAAACTGGACATCGCCATTTCTGTAGGAGTTCAGCAAATGGTGCGCAGTGACAAAGCATCTTCGGGTGTGGCTTTTACGATAGATCCCGACACCGGTTTCGAAAACACAATCATCATCAATGGTTCTTGGGGATTGGGTGAAAATATTGTTCAAGGTAGCATTACACCAGATGAATGGATGGTTTTTAAGCCTACTTTGGAAACCCCAAATTTGAAACCCATTTTAAAAAGACATTGTGGACGGAAAGAATTTACCATGATTTATTCTGATAAATCCGAAAGCTTATCTGTCGATAATACGATTGTAAATACCGATACGGCATTCGAAAAACAAAATCAATTTACGCTAAGCGATAATGAAGTGATTCAGCTTTCCAAATGGTGTTATAAAATCGAAAAACATTATAAAAAATCCATGGATATTGAATGGGCCAAAGACGGATTCAATAATAAACTTTATATCGTTCAGGCTCGCCCGGAGACTATTCACGGAAAAATAAATAAACAAGTCCGGGAAATTTACAAACTGAAAGAAAAAGGAACACTTTTGGTGAAAGGAATTGCATTAGGAGACAAGATAATTTCGGGTAAAGCGCGAATCCTAAACAGCCCGCAGGAAGGTAATTTATTGCTCGATGGTGAAATTATAGTAACGGATTTAACCAATCCGGATTGGGATCCCATAATGAAAAGGGCTGCAGCAATCATTACCAACAAAGGTGGTCGTACAAGCCATGCCGCCATCGTTGCCAGAGAACTGGGAACTGTTGCTGTTGTGGGTTGTGGTAATGCCACTTCCATCATAAAGAATGGTCAGGAAATTACAGTTTCCTGTGCCGAAGGGAAAGAAGGGAATGTTTACGAAGGCGTATTGAAATGGGAAGTAAAAGAACATGATTTCAGTAAACTTGAAATGCCAAAAACAGATCCTATGCTAATTTTGGCAGATCCTGAAAGAGCTTTTGAGTTGAGTTATTATCCGAATCAAGGTGTTGGACTCATGCGAATGGAATTTGCGATTTCGAATACGATAAAAATTCATCCGTTGGCTTTGTGTGAACCGGAGAAAGTGACTGATGTAAACGTGATTGCAACTATAAAAGAAATGACAAAAGACTATACCGACCCAAAAAAATATTTTGTGGATGAATTGGCCCAAGCTGTATCCATAGTAGCCGCAGCCTTTTTTCCGAAGGATGTTATTGTGCGAATGAGTGATTTTAAAAGCAATGAATACGGTAATCTCATTGGTGGTGAATTCTTTGAACCAAATGAAGAAAACCCAATGATTGGTTTTCGGGGTGCTTCCCGTTACTACAGCGATTTTTATCGTGAGGGTTTTGCTTTGGAATGCCAAGCCATGAAAAAAGTGCGCAATGAAATGGGGCTTACCAACGTGAAATTGATGATTCCTTTCTGCAGAACGGTTGAAGAAGGAAAAATGGTATTGGCAGAAATGGAAAAAAACGGATTGGTGCAAGGCGTCAACGAATTGGAGGTGTATGTCATGGTCGAAATTCCAAGCAATGTTTTGTTGGCAGAGGAATTTGCAAAACTGTTTGATGGTTTTTCAATCGGTTCCAATGATTTAACGCAACTGACCTTGGGCTTGGATCGTGATTCTACGTTGGTCAGTTATTTGTTTAGCGAAGAAAATCCAGCAGTCAAATATTTGATAAAAGAAACTATTCGAGTGGCAAAAAAAAATGCAATAAAAGTAGGACTCTGCGGTCAGGCACCTAGTGATATTCCTGCGTTTGCGAAATTTTTGGTCGCAGAAGGAATCGACAGCATTTCTTTTAATCCTGATGCACTGATAAAAGGAATTGAAAATATTTTGGAAGCAGAGAAAGGGTTTTATAATAAATCAAATGTGGGTATAGCCGAGTTGGGCGAGCTGTTTTAAGGTATTGGTTTTATGATTTAAAGAGTAATAAATAATCTGCGGCTTGTTATGTTAACTAGATGACGCAGTAGATAGCTCAGTATTGATGGGTTTGGTGTATTGGTTTGTTTTTTTAAGAAAAAGTGAAGAACGAATACCATAAAATAGATGTCTTCAGTAAAAATAGATAACCGTCTTTTTTCCTTCATTGCAGGGACAACCATACTAGAGTTGTTGCAAAACAATGCTATTAAAATCCCTGCGTTATGTTATGACAGGCGACTTTCTTCCTCATCGGTTTGCCGCAGTTGCCTTGTAAAAGTAAATGGGGATTCTCATTGGCAACCATCCTGCAATACCTTGCTTTTGGATGGAATGGTAATCGAAACTACATCACAGGAAATGGACGATTACAGAAAAGAGATTCTTGGCATGATGGCTAAAAATTATCCGCAATCTGCCGTGGAAAAGTTACCCGAAAAAGAGTTTCATTATTGGTTAAACCATTACAATCTAAAAGGCGAATTATCTAGTAAAATCAAAACGCATAAAGATAGCTCCCATCCCTATATTCAGGTTGATATGTCACAATGTATTAACTGCGAAAGATGCATCAGGATATGTGACGAATTGCAGGGACAGTTCGTGTGGCATATGTCAAAGAGAGGCGACCAAGAACAAATTGTATCCGATTCAAAGGGATTGTTTGGCAAAAGTTCCTGTGTTAGTTGTGGCGCTTGCGCAGATACCTGCCCGACAGGCGCTATCGAAGACAAAAATGTCATTCAATTTGGGATTGCGGAAAAAACGACTCGTTCCGTTTGTGCCTATTGTGGTGTAGGATGTGAAATAAATGTTAAAACCAAAAACGAAAAAATTATCGGGATTCGTCCCGTAATGGAATCTCCCGTAAGCAAAGGACATCTTTGCGTGAAAGGACGCTATGCCTGGAATTATAATTATGCCGAAGATCGCATAAAACAGCCCATGATTCGCAGAAATGGAGAATGGGAGCAGGTTTCATGGGGTGAGGCTTTTGATTTTTGTTCCGAGAAATTTAAAGCGATTTCTGCGCAGTATGGTCCAGACAGCATTGGAATTATCGGTTCAGCCCGAGCAACAAACGAAGAAAATTATCTGATACAAAAATTTGCAAGAGCCGTTATTGGAACAAATAATATAGAAAATTGCGCAAGGGTTTGCCATCAGCCCACTGCCAAAGCCATGAGTATGATGTTGGGAACCGGAGCGGCAACCAATTCGTTTGATGATATTGAGAAAGCCAAAACAATTTTAATTTCAGGAAGCAATACCACCAAAAACCATCCGATAGTTGGGGCAAGAATTAAACAGGCCGTGTTGAATGGTGCCAATTTGATTGTGATTGACCCTCGAAAAATAGAACTAGCCAAATATGCCAAATACCATTTGCAGTTAAAGGCAGGTACTAATATTCCGCTTTTCAATGCCATGGCAAATGTTATAATAGCGGAAGGATTGATTGATGAAAAATTTATAGAAAATCGAGTGGAAGGTTGGGATGCCTTTAAAGAATTTATTAGCGCATGGACTCCTGAGTGCGCCGCCAAGATATGTAATGTTCCTGAACAACTAATTCGGGAAGCCGCCCGTTTATACGCCACCGAGTCGCCATCGATGTGTTTTCACGGGCTTGGATTAACCGAGCATACTCAAGGGACCGAGTCGGTAATGGCTTTGGTAAATCTGGCATTGATTACAGGAAATATAGGTAAATCCGGATCAGGAATTAACCCTTTGCGGGGACAGAATAATGTACAGGGTGCGGCTGTGATGGGCTGTGAACCGGGATCATATACCGGTCTTGCTTCCGTGAAAATGGAAAGGGAACGGTTTGAAACACTTTGGAACACCAATTTACCCGATAAAAAAGGGCTCACTCTTCCGGAAATGATTGACACTGCCACATTGGGTCACCTCAAAGCGATGTGGATTGTGGGTTTTGATGTTTATTTTACTTTGCCGGATTCAAGTCATACCGAAAAAGCGTTCGGCAATCTGGATTTGCTCATTGTGCAAGATATGTTCCTGACAGAGACTGCGAAACGATTTGCAAATGTATTTCTTCCTGTTGCCTCTTCATTCGAGAAAGAAGGCACTTTTATGAATTCCGAAAGAAGAATTCAAAGAATCAGAAAAGTGATTACAGCACCAGAAGGGGTAAAAAACGATTGGGAAATTGTATGTGCATTGGCGGAAAAAATGAATAAAAAAGACTTGTTCAATTATGCAACCAGCGAAGAAATCTGGAATGAAATCAGACTGGCGTGGAAGGCGGTTTCCGGAATTACCTATAAGCGGATAGAAAGCAATGGTTTGCAATGGCCATGTCCGGACGAAAATCATCCCGGTACCAAAATCCTCCATGAGAAAAGCTTCCCGATTGGTGATAAGGCAAAACTTTTTCAAATCGATTTTGTTCCCACGCTTGAGCAAACTTCTGAATCGTATCCTTTTATCCTTGTTACCGGAAGGGAATTATATCATTTCAATTCGGGGACAATGACCTACAGAACTGCCAATAAAGAAATTCATTCTTCCGATTTTCTGTATATTCATCCCGATGATGCCACCGATATAAAAATAAAAGAAGGGGAGAAAGCTAAAATTTTAAGTAAATATGGAGCTGCTTTTTTGAAAGTAAAGATTGATGACAGTGTCCGAAAAGGGGAATGCTTCACAACATTCAACGATACCGAAGTTTTTATCAATAAAATAACAGGATCATTGAGAGATAATTATGTGCAAACGCCAGAGTATAAAATTACTTCTGTGCGGATAGAAAAAATAAAGCAGTATTCAAAATCGAGAAAAAATCGAACTAGCGATGTAAACTTAAAATGACTGATTTTATAAAATAAGATATGATTTCCATTAAAAACAATATAGAGTACCATCTTTCGGATTATGAAAAAGTACAAGCTTCTTTTTCATGGGATGAGATTGTCAAAGAATTAAACGGACTCCCTGACGAGAAAGGATTGAATATCGCCCATGAAGCGATAGATCGTCATGCCCAAACCGACTTAAAAGATGCGGTTGCGCTTCGTTTTATTCGAAAAGACAGAAGTTTTCAAGATTTCACTTATGGCGAGTTACATATAAAGACATCCAAATTTGCGAATGTGCTTCAAAATTTAGGGGTTAAAAAAGGAGAACGCGTTTTTTCCTTTGCCGGAAGGATTCCTGAATTATATTTTACCGCTTTGGGAACATTGAAATACACGGCCGTTTTTTGTCCGCTATTTTCGGTTTTTGGGCCTGAGCCTGTTTTTCAGAGACTCAGTAAAGGAGATGCGACCGTTTTGGTCACCACTTCTCTTTTATATGATAAAAAAATAAAACCATTGCTGGAAAGACTTTCCTCGCTTCGCTTCGTTATCCTTACAGATGCCACCGAACATTTATCGGATCAAATATTGTCTTTTTCTAAACTAATGCAACAGGCCAGTGAGGAATTCACCATACCGGAAACCAATCCCGAAGACCCGGCATTACTGCATTTTACAAGCGGAACCACCGGAATGCCAAAAGGGGTGATTCACGTACATCAAGCTGTGCTTACGCATTATGCCACCGGAAAATATGTACTTGATTTTCACAAAAGGGATTGCTATTGGTGTACCGCAGATCCAGGTTGGGTTACAGGAACTTCCTATGGTATAATTACTCCTTTACTCCATGGTGTAACGAGTATTATTGACGAAGAAGAATTTGATGCCGTACGATGGTATTCGATTCTTGAAGAGCATAAAATATCGATTTGGTACACCGCTCCTACGGCCATCAGACGATTAATGCGATTGGACATAAAACCATGTGAGGAATACCACTTAGAATCTCTTAGATTGATTTTGAGTGTGGGGGAACCGCTTCATGCCGAGGCAGTGATTTGGGGACAGGAAAACTTCAGGATTCCCATTCTGGACAATTGGTGGCAAACCGAAACTGGCGGAATTATGATTGCAAATTATCCTTCGATGACAGTAAAACCCGGATCGATGGGAAAACCTTTGCCAGGCGTGGAAATTGCCATTGCTGAAATTAATGATAAGCAACTAAACCTCATTACAGAAACCAATCTTCAAGGACAGCTGGTCCTAAAAAAAGGATTTCCATCTCTTTTTCGGGGCTATTTGCACGAAGAGGAGCGGTACAAAAAATGTTTTATTGGCGAATGGTATCTCAGCGGTGATTTGGCCAAAAAAGATGAGGATGGATATTTTTGGTTTATCGGTAGAGCAGATGATATAATAAAAACTTCGGGACATATGGTTGGCCCTTTTGAAGT
>NZ_DASTTN010000161.1:0-11757 GCF_035760125.1 Flavobacterium sp. | reverse complement strand
GCTTCCTATTTTAATGGGAGCAGTCATAGTTTCTGAAAGTTTTCCAACCAAAAAAATCCTTTTAACAGCATTGACCTTTTCTTGGATAGGCGATATTATTTTGCTTTTTGCGGATAAAGGCGAACTCTATTTCATCTTCGGACTAGTGGCTTTTCTTATATCGCATTTAGTTTATATTGCCCTTTTCAGCAAACAACAAAACACTAGAATCAACAATAACAAAGCTCTGTTTTGGATTGGTGTTCTAGCTATTTTAGCCTATTTCGTTTTTATGATCGATACTTTATTCCCTAAACTGGGACCATTAAAAATTCCGGTTTTGGTTTATGCGGTCGTGATTACCACTATGCTTTTCTTTGCTTTCAAAGGAAGCTTAAAATGGGCGATTCCTGCAAACAATTACACCCTTATCGGTGCGATTGTATTTGTAAGTTCGGATAGTATTTTGGCTTTCAACAAGTTTTACGCGCCAATTGCGCACGCTTCATTTTACATTATGGCGACCTATTGCCTTGCTCAATATTTAATTGTTGATGGTATTTTAAAGTTGAATTCCAAAATATAAAATAACATTTAGGGCGTGCCACCATTAAGAAAAGAGGCCTAATTTAGACTACACTTATTCGGCCTCTTCCTTAATGCTGTTGGGCTATCCGCGCTACTTCGGTAGCTTGCTTCAAATGAAATTCACTGAACTCATATGAAAATATATGTATAGTGAAGTAATCCCTCACGCTCACCTAAGACAAGACAATCATCCAAAAAAAAAAAGCATTTTCCTATTTAGAAAATGCTTTTTTTTATAAAGAGTTTTAATGATTAATGTGGCAATTTACTTTTTAAAGCACCATAAATAATAGTTCCAATCAGTGCGCCAATAAGCACAATAATTACAGGCATAAATCCAGCCCCTATCAATATAAAAATTGGTCCCGGACAAGAACCTACCAAAGCCCAACCCAATCCAAAAGAAATTCCTCCAATCCAATATCTAGCATTGTCTTTTGGTTTTTCCTGAATTTCAATTGGAAAACCATCTATGTCCTTGATGTTATATCTTTTGATAATCTGAATACCAACAATTCCTGTCGCAACAGCAACGCCAATAATTCCATACATATGAAACGATTGAAACTGAAACATTTCATAAATACGGTACCAAGAAACCGCTTCCGACTTGGTAAGCACTATTCCAAAAAGGAATCCTACGAGAAAATATTTTAATAATTTCATAGTCTAAAAAAGTAAGGGTAATAAAAAGTGAGCCATAATCAGTCCGCCAATAAAGAAACCAATAACTGCTTTCAACGATGGCAATTGCAAATTACTCAATCCCGAAATAGCATGTCCAGATGTACATCCACCTGCATAACGCGTTCCAAAACCTATTAAAATACCGCCACCAAGGAGTATCAAAATACTTTTTGGTGATTGCCAAATTTGTTCTCCAAATAAAGCTTGTGGCATTAACTGACCATTGGGAGCATCAATACCCATTTGGGAAAGTTGCGCTATCGTTTTTGGATTAATAGCAACATTAGTAGGGTCACTCATAAAATGCACAGCTACAAAACCGCCTGCCATAGCACCCAAAACAACTACAAAATTCCAACGATTCGCTTTCCAGTCAAAATCAAAATATTCAATACGCTTTCCTAATCCAGTCATCGAACACAAAGACTGAAGATTGGTTGACATACCAAAATTCTTCCCGAAATAAATCAGTGAAAGCATCACCATTCCGATTAAAAAGCCAGCAACATACCAAGGCCATGTTTGAAAAAGTAATTCCATATAAATTTGTTTTGCTTACAAATATAAAAGGATTTTGATAAATTTATTAGTTTGGATGTTTTTTGACAAAAAATTATAAGGATTACAGTTGGTTTTTGATAATAGAGTAAAGTTCTTTTTATATTTGTGGTAAGAAATACATCACTTTAAAAATTTAAAATCTCAAAATGAAAAAAATAGCCTTATTTATTACTCTACTCCTACTACTCGCTTCATGCGGAAGTATTAAATCTTCTTTAAAAAACGTAGACAATAATGCTCCAGTCCCTGTTGTAAAAAACAATGCCTTTATAATTACTCAATACAGCAAAGACAAAAAATATGGTTATGATAAAGACTACCCTATCAATATTTTTTACAAAGGCACAAAAAATGACACCATCAACCAAAAATATTTCATAAACGCTTTGGCGGGACCAAAGGGAGAAAAAATAACTTATAAAAAATTGGAAAACTGCTGCCCGTTTCCAACCAAAACAAGCGATATGGGTGCTGGATTTTTGGATGTGTACGAATTAAATTGGGAAGGTTTGAAAAAGCCAATCATCTTGTATTTGAACATCTACGAAAGAGGTCAATTGATGGTTCCGGTTGGTCTTAGTTTGAAGAAAATATAATCAAAACCACTACTGCCCTAGCCCCGATAGCAGCGGTATCCTTTTTGGAGTGATTTTTATTCGCTTCAAAAAGATACAAGCGGATAGCGGGAATAGCTCCAAATAACAGCTTTAATGCTTCTAAAAATAATCACGAAAACTAATTCGGAAATCGCAAAATCGAACTACCTTTGCACTTTCAAAAAAAACATACAATATGAACATACAACATATTCCACAAATCAAACATACTGAGAGCGGTAACTTCTTTTTATTGGCAGGTCCATGCGCCATTGAAGGCGAAGAAATGGCAATGCGAATTGCAGAAAGATTGGTAGGCATTACCGACAAATTGCAAATTCCTTACGTTTTCAAGGGATCATTTAAGAAAGCAAATCGTTCTAGAATAGATAGTTTCTCTGGAATTGGAGACGAAAAGGCACTTAAAATATTAGAAAAAGTATCTAAAACTTTTGGAGTGCCAACCGTTACGGATATCCACACTAATGAAGATGCTGCAATGGCTGCCGAATATGTGGATGTATTGCAAATTCCGGCTTTCCTTGTTCGTCAAACTGATCTAGTTGTGGCTGCTGCCAATACCGGAAAAATAGTGAACTTGAAAAAAGGACAATTCATGAGTCCAGAAAGTATGAAACATGCGGTTCAAAAAGTATTGGACTGCAACAATCAAAACGTGATGGTGACAGATCGTGGGACTATGTTTGGCTACCAAGACATGATTGTGGATTACAGAGGTATACCAACTATGCAGCAATATGCTACAACGGTTCTAGATGTTACACATTCATTACAACAACCAAACCAAACTGCAGGAGTAACTGGAGGAAGACCCGATATGATTGAAACTGTTGCCAAAGCAGGAATTGCTGTTGGTGTAGATGGTATTTTTATTGAAACTCATTTTGACCCAGCAAATGCTAAAAGTGACGGTGCTAACATGTTGCACTTGGATTACTTTGAGCCATTGATGAACAGATTGGTTGCCATTAGAAAAACAATTAATCAATTTTAATTTAACATAGAATACCAATACATTGAAAACATTTTTTTTTTACGCCTCATTTTTAGTTCTTTTTTTATCAATTAATACTTTTGCCCAAGGAGATATCCCCACTACCGAAAGATTTACTGCACACAATAAAGGCAAATTCTTTATTTCATGGGGTGGTAACAGAGAGAGCTATACTGAATCTGATGTGAACTTCAGAGGAAAAGATTACGACTTTACAGTTGATAATATGGTTGCTCACGACAAGCCAAAAGGTTGGCATATTGATTACGTGAATCCTGCTAACATGACAATTCCTCAAACTAACTTTAGAATGGGATATTTCATTAGCGACCATTACAGTGTTGCTATTGGTTGGGATCACATGAAGTATGTAATGAGCCAAGCTCAAACGGCTAATGTAACTGGGTATATTAACTTACCTGCTGATCAATCTGGATCTATTTACAACGGAGTTTATAATAATACTCCTGTAGATATGTCTCAAGGCAATGCTCAGGAAGGTGGTTATGAGAAAAATGTTGTTCAGCCAAATGGTACTGCTTTTTTAATGTACGAACATACAGATGGTTTGAATTATGTTAATACTGAGGTTTCCAGACATGACGATATTTCGAAATTATTTAAATTACCAAATACAGATAAAGTTCAGATTAACTTAACTGAAGGTTTAGGAGCCGGACTTTTATATCCAAAAACAAATGCTACTGTGTTAGGAATGCCTCGTCATGATGATTTTCACATTTCTGGATATGGTTTATCTGCAAAAGCGGGAATTAACTTTACGTTTTTCAAATATTTCTATGTACAAGGTGAGCTTAAAACGGGTTACATCAACATGCAAGATATTAGAACAACAACAAGTAGTGATGATAAAGCTTCGCAAGATTTCTTCTTTTTCCAAAGAATTATTGCTTTTGGAGGTATTTTTAGATTATAAAATACTCTCACATAAAATCAAAATCTCCTTCGGGAGATTTTTAGTATAAAATAGATTTTAGTTGCTTTAATAAAAATTATTAATCAAATTTAAAGACATTGAAAACAAAAATTTTACATACAGCTTTTTTAGTTCTTTTCTTTACTGCTAATGCTTTTGCTCAAGACAGTACGCCATCAAATGAATTATATACTGCACACAACAAAGGAAAATTCTTTGCCCATTGGGGAGGAAATAGGACTTATTATACTACTTCTGATTTACATTTTGAAGGAGAGGGATATAATTTTACAGTAGAAAATGCACAATCTCATGATTTACCAAAAGGCTGGAATGTCGATTATGTGAAACCTGGAAGCTTGACTTCATCACAGACCAATTGGAAAATTGGGTATTTTATCCACGATAAATTTAATGTTTCTATTGGGATTGATCATATGAAATATGTGATGACTCAAAATCAAACAGCAATGATTAACGGAACTATTAATTTACCTTCGAATGAAGCCGGTTCTCAATTTAACGGAACTTACAATAACCAACCAGTAGATTTAACCGACGGTAAATTTTTAAAATTTGAGCATACAAATGGATTAAATTATGTCTTTACTGAAGCTGCTTATTACACAGATATTTCTTCAATTTTTGGAATTACAAATACCGATATATTTCAACTAAATTTCACACAAGGAGTAGGAATGGGAATATTGGTTCCTAGAACAGACGCTACAGTACTGCAAAAACAAAGACATGATGAATTTCATATTTCAGGATACGGTTTTTCTGCTGATGCTGGTTTAAATTTCACTTTCTTCAAACATTTTTACATGCTAACCGAATTAAAAGGTGGTTATATTAACATGACAGATGTTAGAACTACTTATACTGGTGATCATGCTCAACATCATTTTTGGTACGGAGGAACGATCGTTTCTTTCGGAGGTATCTTTAGAATTTAATTCAACCTCAAATAGTTATAAAATCTCCTTCGGGAGATTTTTTATTTATATAATGTCACAGCTTCCTTTATCACATCAACCAAAATAGCATTGTCAATATCCTCTAAATTACAATACCGAAGCGACTTAACTGTATTCCTCTTTTCCCCCACAAGATAATCTTGGTTTCCTGCTAATTGAAAGCCTCTAGCAAAACCTGCATCTACAAATCCCTTTTTTTGATTGGGAGCCAAATAACAAAACATCTTTTTCTTATAATAAAAATAAGGTATTCCCCATTTGAAAAGCAAGTCCAATTCAGGAATTTCTCTTTCAAATACACTTATTAAATGTAAAAGAATTGATCTAAACTTTTCGGGCTGGCGGTAGATATATTCATCTGTAATTTTCATCTAATAAAAATAATAAAAAAGTATTGTTTTTATTAAATTTTATTATTTACTTTGTAATTCAAAGTACTTTATATATGGATGATAAATATTTACAAGACATCAGCGACATCAAAAATATGATGAATAAATCCTCTCAGTTTATATCTTTGAGCGGTTTGGGTGGAATAATGGCAGGTATATATGCCCTGATAGGTGCTTTTATTGCTCATGTACTAATTGAAAACAACAACAATAATTATGGCACTGATAATTACGACAAAATTATCACTTTGGAAAGCAACACTTTCAAGCTAATTGTTTTGACTGCTCTTGCTGTATTATTTTTATCAGTAGCCACTGCCATATTACTTACCTATAACAAAACAAAAAGAGAAGGAGAAACTGTGTGGAACAGTGCTTCAAAAAGACTGTTGACCAACTTTATGATTCCCTTAGTAACCGGTGGGATTTTTTGCTTGTTATTATTACGAAATGGAAGCTATGGACTGATTGCCCCCGTAACTTTGATATTCTACGGTTTATCTTGTGTAAATGCAAGTAAATATACACTTCGGGATGTGCGTTATCTAGGCATCACGATTATCATAATTGGCCTATTGGCCACTGAATTCTCAGGATATGCATTAGAATTTTGGGCATTGGGTTTCGGAATCTGCCATATTGTATATGGAAGTATGATGTACTTTAAGTACGACAGGAGTTAGAATTAAGATAACAGAATAAAGATTATAGATTGTGGAATTTAAAAAATAGAGAGTATTGAAGAATAGTATGGACACAAAAAGACCAGATATGAAAAAAACGAAATATATTTTTGCCATAATTACCTTTTTGATGAGTTTTGGATGTGCATTATTCATTGCTAATTCAATGTTTGGGAATATTCTTTTTGGTACACGACCTGTCTCCATTTTAGATAAAATAAAAGAAGGCGACATGATTTTTCAAACTTCTGAATCCAAACAATGTGAAGCCATAAGAATAGCAACAAATTCCAAATTTTCACATTGTGGTATTGTATTTATTGAGAAAGGTGAAAAATATGTTTTTGAAGCGGTACAACCCGTAAAATACACGCCACTAGAAAATTGGATTACACATGGAAAAGAAAATCATTT
Source organism: Flavobacterium sp. (assembly GCF_035760125.1). GTDB lineage: Bacteria > Bacteroidota > Bacteroidia > Flavobacteriales > Flavobacteriaceae > Flavobacterium. The sequence goes on along the minus strand of NZ_DASTTN010000161.1, from coordinate 4,925 downwards.
TGTAGTAACCAGAGTAAAAAATGCATCTACACTTTTAGGTTCGGAAACTTTACAAAAGATGAAAAACTACGCAAGTGGATTGAAGAACAAAGATTACGACTTGTATTTTGAATGGTCTGATGATAAAATATATTGTTCAGAATTGATTTGGAAAATATACAAAAATGGAGCTGGAATTGAACTGTGTCCGCTTCAGAAATTAAAGAATTTTAATCTAAAAGACACCCGAGTACAAGCAATACTTGCAGAAAGATACGGAAATGGAATACCGTTTGAGGAGAATGTAATAGCACCATCAAACCTGGAACAATCCAAAATAGTAACCACAATAATTGACACTTACTAAGACTTGAAAAACATTATTCAAAATATAAATAAAGCATTTGACCACCGCATTCGACTTGGAATCATGTCGGTTTTGATGGTCAATGAATCGGCCGATTTTAGTACTTTGAAAGAATTATTGGGCGTTACCGATGGTAATTTGGCTAGTCACACCAAAGCCTTGGAACTGGAGAATTACATTGCCATCGAAAAGCAATTCATAGGAAAAAAACCTAACACAAGCTACAGAGCCACAAAAGATGGTCGTAAAGCTTTCCAAGATCATATTGACGCACTTGAAAAATTAATACAGAAACGTTAAGATATTTTTTTAATTATCAACTTTGAAATTCAAAGTACTTTTAAATAACACACTATGCAAACTACCCTAACCCAAGAGGAACCTTTTGAAGGTAGAACCTCTACAGAACTCGCCGTTGGTTGCTTCATAATTGGCACATTATTTTTCATCCTTTTTCTAACGCTACAGGACACTTCTTTTATTTTAATCATTGGATTTATCTTCATTATTGCAGCAATACTTCTTAATGCAATAATGTTCTGTCACCTCTTGTATCATTTTTACATTTTACCCCAACAGCGAAAATACATTGGGTTTAAAATTTTAATTCTATTGGGTAACATTCCCATTGCATTTCTGTATTTCTGCATCATAAATTATTTAGCATCCACTAATTCACCTTTCTAATCAAATAACTTTTAATCACAAAAAAATGGAAACACAAGAAAATCAAAATCCTGCCCCTACCTCCTTTTTTCAATCTATTTTTCAATCCACAACAGCCAAAATGTTGATGGTAGGATTTCTAACCCTCATTTTACTAATACCGCTGGAATTTGTCAAAAGTTTGATTCAAGAACGTTCAAATCGTCAAGAAGAAGTCATCTCCGAAATCAACGACAAATGGGGCGAAAGTATATTCTTCTATGGTCCTATATTGAAAGTTCCCTACACCACTTTTGAGGAAACACTTTCTATTAACCAAAAGACGAATGAAACAGTAAAACAACAAAAAGCAATTACCAAATACGCTTATTTCTTCCCGGAAGACTTGAAAGCAAAATCCAATGTTACCACCAAATTACTCAATAGAAACAATTACGAATCGGTGGTGTACAGTCCCAAAATGAATTTTGAAGGAAATTATATTCAGCCCGATTTCAGCAGTAAAAACATTCCGGCCGAAAACATTCAATGGAATAAAGCCACAATATTGATAAAAACTACTAATCTAAAAAGCATCAAAGACGAAGTAAAAATCAATCTTGGCGGTAATAAATTAACATTTGAACCTGTTTACAGCACTAACATAACCGATTCTACCCAAGCTTTGGAAACTGGTTTTATAGACTTAAAAAGTACTCTAAAAACGGCCAAAACCAACTTTAATTTCAACATAAACTACAACGGGAGTAAACAAATAAAAATGGTCCCTATTGGTAAGACCACGCAATTAAGCATGCAATCCAATTGGGCTTCTCCAAGCTTTACAGGGAATTTTCTTCCTGATGACAAAACAAAGAAAATTGACAACAACGGTTTTGTGGCCAATTGGAAAATACTTCACATCAACAGAGCTTTTTCTCAGCAATTCTTTGAAATTTTACCTGATTTGGGTACTTATGCTTTTGGAGTTGACTTTGTGATCCCTGTAAACCAATACCAACAAAATGAAAGAGCTGCAAAATATGGCTTTCTAGTTATTGGCCTAACGTTTCTGGTTTTCTTTCTAATCCAATCCATCAGCAAAATCAGAATTCATATTTTTCAATACACCATGATCGGGTTGGCACTAATTTTATTTTACACTCTCCTCATTTCCATCACCGAACACAGTAGTTTTACGAAAGCCTATCTCATCGCTGCAACAGCTGTCATAACATTGATATCACTCTACTCCGTTTCTATCCTAAAAGGGAACAAATTCCCCATGTTCATTGCAGCATCGCTCACTGGATTGTACACCTTTATCTATGTCATCATTCAACTGGAAAACTATGCGCTATTGGTGGGAAGCATCGGTTTGTTTACCATCCTTGCAGCAGTAATGTACTTCTCCAGAAAAATCGATTGGAATAAATAAAGTAAAATAATTAGAAGCTTTATCCTGCTATCCGTTTCAAATGAAATTCACTGAACTCCAATTAAATAAAGTATTGTGAAGTAATCTTTTCTATTTTTAAAGAAAAAACAGAAAAGGATTTCCACTGCAAACGTAGTTCACTGAACTCCAATTAAAATAAAAGTTAAGTGAAGTAATCAGGGCTAAGGCATTCCTTTTTAATAAGCCCTTTTTATTGTACAATAAATTTCTATTTTACTTATTTTCAACAAAAAAAAACACAAAGTAATGAATCATTACTTTGTGTTTTTTTTGTTTTTTGTTTTTGTTTTCAATTATTCCTCATTCTGTGTGGCTCAGTTTAAGGAATTCGGGAATTGTACTTTGCAAAGTTAACATCAAATTAAATTTTATAATATTCAATTCTACGCCATTTTAATCATGATTTTTTATCTCTATGATTTTTGGTTTATTCTATTTGCAAAAGAAATTAGCAATACTAAAAGTAAAATTCCTGCAACTATCCCTAATTCTAATAATAAATGCATTTTAATTTTCTTTTTTACGTTAAACTCTTGAATTTTATTAGCATTTGTGAAAGTAAAAAGAATCGTAATTTATACTCAAAAATACTCCATCCTTAACACAAATCAACTAATAGCTCAAAGTTAAAAAAAAATAGATTATATCAAAATATCGTCGATAAAATACATCTTTTACCCATATAAAAAGGAATTAATCTTATATAAAAATCACACTACCTTATGAATTTATTTAATTTAAATCTCTTTTCTTACAGTATAGAAATACAAATACTAAGAAATAACATATGTTATTTTTGATCAAAAATTATTTTGGCTGTCTAGATGATTATATTGATGATGCAACCATTACTTTTTTCTTTATAGGATGATTTTAATACCTAACCAACCTTGAAAATTTTTCAGAATATGCCCTACAAACCCATTTGTTTTTAATTAAATCATATCTTATAACATTTATTATCAAACAAATATCCTCCAAGGCAATTTTGCGTAAGGGATTGCGGCGGTATCCTTTATTTTTTTCTTTCAAAAAAATAAAGATAAAGCCAAAAGCCCGACCCAATTGTGAAAAGCAAAGGAGGTACGACTGAGATTTTAACAACTGGGATACGCCCACAGTAAAATTACAGATTTTAGATCGCTATCATGATGACACTATTTATTTTCCTCTCAATAAGCCAAAAGTTTAGTATTTTTGAAAACTGAAAATGTAGTTATGAAAAAATTTACGATTTTGCTAATGGCTTTGGCTATTGGTGTTGCTTTGTATGAGCAAACGAGTGCCGATAAAAATGTGTATGTAATGGTAATTGCAATTGTCATTTTTATGATGGGGATGATGAAATTGAGCAGTAAGACTCCGAGTAAAAATCAAGATAAAGAAGACGATGATGTTTAATAAAGGTGATAAAGTTTCGGTGCTGGATGAAGCTGTTGACGGTATTGTTTTATCGGTCAAAGACAAGGTAGTTACTATTGAAACGATGGATGGTTTTGTGATGAATTTTGCTGCGAATGAGCTCATCAAAATAGGAGAATCTGCCAACTTGATGGAAAACATAAAAGGCATCAATATCAATGAAATAAAGAAAGAAAAGGAGATTCCGAAACCCAGAAGTTTTGTAAAAGAGAAGAAAGACAAGCATGAATTGCCTGTACCAGAATTTGATCTACATATCGAAAAACTGGTACCCAACAAGCGAGGGATGTCAAATTATGATATTTTGACTTTACAGTCGGAAACTGCCAAACGCCATATTGAATTTGCGATTCGCAATCGGATTCCTAAGATTGTTTTCATTCACGGTGTGGGTGAAGGTGTCTTGAAAGCCGAATTGGATTTTCTATTTGGACGTTATGACAATATTGTTTTTCAGGATGCCAATTATCAAAAATACGGTGCCGGTGCAACCGAAGTTTATTTTAAACAGAATAATAAATAAGTAACCATACTTCATAAAAAAAACGTCAATGCTTAAATTAAAAGTATTGACGTTTTTTTATGTATTTCAAGATTCTTTATGATTTGGTGGTTTGCAACTCCCCATATTTATAACTGTCTCCTAATTGAAAATTATTAGCGTCTTTTTCAAGTGTAACATTTTTAAGAATAATGGTATGCTTAAAAGTGTTTGGACCACTTGTAGTAGTAGTAACTTCGATGACTCCCCCAGCTTTCCCTAACCATGTTTGATTAACGGTTGGCAATAATGGATCTGGTGTTTGACAAAAATAAGATGGTGGTACAACACCGTTAAACAAACGGTAAACTAATTTATTTTTGACAAGTCCTATTACTCCAGTTCTTGGAGAACCAACTGGCGTAACCTCATTCGCAATTAATGCTGGATCCATATTCAGTGTAAAAGCCTCGCTTTCGGTAAAATCATATACTTGACCACTAGTACATATATTCAAAAGTCCGTTAAAACCAAACGGTAACGGATCTACAGTTTTCAAGTAATCACCAAAA